>JBKJWA010000028.1:0-7098 GCA_046716705.1 Gaiellaceae bacterium | reverse complement strand
AGGGTCGCGAACTGCTCGCGCTGCGCTTCTGCCACCGACTCCGCCTGTTGCTCGGCGAACTCGCGCAGGCCACGCAGGAGATCCTCCGGATCGCCGCCGAACGGAAGTCCGAAGCCGCCGCTTCCCTCCATGCCGGTCAATGTAGCTCAATCTTGTGGGTCGATTCGACCTCGGCCATGAGGCCCTCCACGGCAACGGTGCCTTGCTTCAGGTTCTCCGCGAGGGCGGGGCTCGAGGACGCCGCGACCGCGTCGAGATACGCCGGCGAGGCCACCCGGGGCTCGACGTCGCTCGGCTGATCCGAGAGCTCGTCCGCCAGCTCACAGAGCGCCGCGATCGAGACTGCGTCGCGCAGAAGCGAGCGATCCGCGACGGGTTTCCCCTCGGCGTCGAGAGCGAGCCAGCTCCGTTTGTCGCCGACTGTGAATGCGCAGAGATAGACGCGTACGCCCGCAGCCGGCTCGGCCGGGATCACCGCGGCGAGCTCCTCCCCATCGGCTGCGTGCATACGCGCCGTACCGGCGATCGCGTCGAGCTCGTCGTTCAGCTGCACGGGCTGAGCTTAGACTCGCCCCGTGGCCGAGATGAGCGACCGGCAGCGGCACGCAATCGAGCTCTTTGCGCCTCTCGGCTCGACGTACGACCGCTACGCGCGACTGCTCTCGTTCGGCCAGGATCCGCGGTGGCGCCGATTCCTCGTCGATCGCGTGGCCGCGGGGCCTGGAGATCACGTCCTCGACGTCGCGACCGGCACCGGCGCCGTCGCGCTCGAGCTCGTGCGGCGCAAGGGCTGCCGCGTGACCGGCCTCGATCAGAGCGCCGGCATGCTAGAGGTCGCGCGCGAGCGCCTGCCACCCGGCATCGAGCTCGTGGAGGGCAGCGCGGACGACCTCCCCTTCGCCGCAGACACGTTCGACGGGCTCACGTTCACGTACCTCCTTCGCTACGTCGACGACCCCGCCGCGACGCTAGCCGAGCTCGCGCGTGTCGTACGTCCCGGTGGGACCATCGGCGGGCTCGAGTTCGCCGTCCCAGAGAATCCCCTCGCCCACACCGTGTGGAGAACGTACGTCGGCTGGGGCCTTCCCCTCGCAGCGCGGCTCATCTCGCCGAGCTGGGCCGAGGTCGGCCGCTTTCTCTCGGCCAGCGTCACGGGCTTCTGGCGCGAGTGGCCGCTCGATCGCCTGCTCCGCGGCTGGGGAGCCGCAGGCATCGAAGACGTCGCTCACCGCCGCCTCAGCTTCGGGGGAGGCATCGTCATCTGGGGACGACGCTCGTGAAACGGTCCTGGTACGCGCTGCGCACGGGCGGCTGGCACGACTACGTGACGCTGTGCCATGCCCCGTACACGCTCTGGCACCTGAGTTACGTCGTCATCGGCGCGGCGATCGCGCCGGTCTGGCTTCCCGGCAGGCTCGGTTGGACGCTCGCTGCGTTCGCGCTCGCGCTCGGCATCGGCGCGCATGCGCTGGACGAGCTGAGCGGCCGGCCACTCGCGACCCGCATTCCCGACACCGTCCTCTGGGCGCTCGCCACCGTCTCGATCGCGCTAGCCGTCGGAATCGGCGTAGCAGCCGCGATCGCATGGTGGCCGTGGCTCGCGGCGTTCGTCGTCTTCGGGGGGTTCATCGTCGTCGCGTACAACCTCGAGCTCTTCGGCGGGGCGTTCCACTCGGACGCGTGGTTCGCGGTCGCCTGGGGCGCGTTCCCGCTGCTCACCGCCTATGCGGCAGCCGCGGAGACCGTCACGCGTGCGGCCGTCGGTGCGGCCGTGTTCGCGGCGCTGCTCAGCCTCGCCCAGCGCCTCCTTTCGACGCCGGTGCGGATGGTCCGGCGGCGCGCGCGGAAGGTCTCGGGAACGCTCGAGCTCGACGGGGAACGGCTGCCGATCACCGCCGACCTGCTGCTCCGCGGGCCGGAGCAGGCTTTGCGCGCCCTCACGGCGGCCACGGTCGCACTCGCGGTCGCGCTCGTCCTGCTGCGGGTGTGAATCCATAGGATGGATGCGTGCGCCGTCGCCCGCCCCAGGATCGGCTCGACGCCGAGCGAGCCCAGCGCGATGCGCTGATCGAAGGCGAGTACGAGCAGCGCACGGCCGAGCTCAAGCGCGCGCTGACGTCCGCCCGCGCGGAGCTCACGAGCATGCTGCAGGAGGAGTCGCGCCGGCTCGGCGAGGAGTGGCGCGCGGAGTTCGCGGAGCGCGAGCGGCGTGCGGCGGCGGAGTATTCGATGCGGCTCGTGCAGGTGCAGAAGCGGGTCGAGGACCGGCTCACGGCCTGGGCCCACGATCTCGAGCGGACGACAGGTGAGATCGAGAGCCAGGTAGGTCGGCTCGAGGCTCTCCAGAAAGAACGCCTCGCGAAGGTCGAGCGGTCGCTCGCCCAGGATGCCGAGGCGCTGCGCGCCGAGAGCGACGAGCAGCGCGTTGCGGTGCTGCGGCTTCGCGAGGAGGTTCAGAACGCCGCCTCGGAGGCGATCAAGGAGGCGACGAACGAGCTCGAACAGATGGCCGCCGAGCGGCGTCGCGCCCTCCACGAGGTCGGCGAGCGGCTACGGCGCCGCGAGCGCGAGCTGCGGGAGCAGATCGAGCGCGAGGAGGTCGATGCGACGCAGCGGCTCGCCGGCAGCTTCGCGGAGGTGGAGCGACGGCAGGCCGCACGGCTTGCGAGATCGCTCGAGCGCGAGGCGAGCCGGATCGTCGACGCCGCGGCGCAGGAGTTCGACAAGGCTGTCCGCTCCGCGCGCGACGAGGCCGTTCGCCGTCTTTCCCGGGAGCTCGACGACGCCATTGCGGAGCACGCGCGACGAGGCGCCCTCACCATCGCCCAGAGAGAGCTGGAGCCCCGAGACTCGTAAGGCCTGCCCAACGTTGCCCTCTCGTTGCGGATTCGTAAACCTTCCGTAACGGTTCCAACTTCCCCGTGAAGGGTTCGTCTAGGACTTCACGAAACCGGGGAAAGGGTGAGCGAGATGACACAGCTAGTCGAGTCCGATCACAGCGAGCGGATCAAGATCGAAAGCTGGCGCCTCCATGTGCTGATCGAAGCCGGCTACCCCCTGCCGCTCGCCGAGAAGATCGCGCACTCCAGCGTCGACCTTCACCAGGCTGTGGATCTCTTGCGCGCCGGCTGTGTGCCCGAGCTCGCTACGGAAATCCTCCTCTAGCTCCCTCCTGACGCCCTAGCCGGCCCCACGGCTCGCTAGGGCGTCACTCGCCTTCTTTACGCCTGAGCGTACGATCTTCGCGTGGCGAAGGTCGAGGCGATCGAGTACGGCGACCGCAAGGTCTTCTCCGTCGCCGCCTTCAACCGCGGTCTCGCCGACTGGCTCGGGAGGCTCCCGACCGTCTGGGTCGAGGGCGAGGTCACGGAGCTACGGCGCCAGGAGCGCTGGCAGACCGTGTTCTTCACGCTCAAGGACAAGGACGGCAGCGCGTATGTCGAAGCAGCCCTCCCGAGGCGGCGCTTCGACGCCCTCGGGCTCGACCTGACGAACGGCGAACGCGTCCACGTCTACGGCCGCCCCGAGGTATGGCCGCAGAAAGGGGAGCTCCGTCTCCAGGTGCTGTCGATCGAGCGGTTCGGCCTCGGCGCCCACCTTGCCGCGCTCGAGCGGCTCAAGCAGCAGCTCGCCGCCGAAGGCCTCTTCGCGGCGGAGCGGAAGCGCGCGCTACCGCTGCTGCCACGCCGAATCGGGCTCGTCACCGGGAACGACGCGGCTGCCAAGCGCGACGTGATCGCCTCGGTGACGAGCAGGTTTCCTCCTGCGCAGCTGCTCGTGGCCGAGACGCGCGTGCAGGGCCCTCGCGCCGCCGTGGAGATCGCAGCAGCGCTGCGCGCGGTGGCCGCCCAGCCGGAGGTGGACGTCGTCGTGCTCGCTCGCGGGGGTGGCAGCTTCGAGGACCTGCTTCCGTTCAGCGACGAGGGACTCGTGCGGGCGGTCGTCGACTGCCCGGTGCCCGTCGTCTCGGCGGTAGGCCACGAGCAGGACACGCCGCTCTGCGATCTCGCCGCGGACGCCCGCGCGTCCACACCGACCGCAGCCGCGCGCCTCGTCGTCCCCGATCTCGCGGACCTCGTCGCGACGCTCGACCAGCGCCGCACTGCCCTGAGACGCGGCGGCAGGGCCGCTCTCGACCGGCAACGCGAGCGGTTGGAGCGTGAGACCGACCGCATGCGCCGCGGGGGCCGCCTGTTGCTCGAGCGGCGCCGGACCGCGCTCGAGCACTGCGCAGGCCGGCTGCGAGCGCTCTCGCCCCGAGCAACGCTGACGCGCGGCTACGCCATTGTCCGTAGTGGAGACGCAGTCGTCCGCTCCGCCGGTGAGCTTACGATCGACGATCGCGTCGACGTCGAGCTCGCGGAGGGCCGCTTCGCCGGCCGCGTGGAGGAGGTGCAACCTTGACGAGCGACCTCACGTTCGAGCAGGCCGAAGCCGAGCTGCGGAAGATCGTCGAGCGGCTCGAGGCAGGCGACGTCGCCATCGACGAGGCGATCGCGCTGTGGGAACGTGGAGAAGCGCTCTACACGATCTGCCGCGAGCGGCTCGACGCCGCGGAGGGCAAGGTCGAGGAGCTGACGGAGCGCGTGCAGGCCACAAGGCCTTCTGCGTAGAATCCAGCCATGCGTTTCCGCCGAGGTAGCGACGAGCCGGCCGAGGGCGTCGACACCGCGCTCGTCGATCTCCTGCAGCACGTCCGTCTGTTCGAGAACGTCGACAGGAAAGAGCTCGAGCGAATCGCCGGCTCGTTCAAGCAGCGGACGTTCGGCCCCGGTGACGTCATCGCGGCTGAGGGGTCGAGCGGCATCGGGTTCTTCGTCATCGAGTCGGGAACCGCCAAGGCCACCCATGGCGATCTCGTGATCGCCCAGCTCGGCCCCGGCGCGTCGTTCGGCGAGGTGGCGCTCATCGACGAAGGCCCGCGCTCGGCGACGGTCACGGCCGAGACGGAGCTCAGGTGCTGGGGTCTCTCCGCGTGGGAGTTCCGGCCACTCGCCGAGACGAATGCGACCGTTGCCTGGAACCTCGCGAGGATCGTCGCCAGCTACGTGCGCCTCGCAACGGGCGAGGCCGACAAAGAGCTCGAGAGCTAGAGCGTCAGCGCCCCTTCGGGCTCGCGCTCCTCCACCGCCTCCTCCGCCTCCTCCTTGCCTTCGTCCTCCTCGAGCGCCTCGACGGCCGCCGGCATGCGCCGCAAGGCCGCATATGAGAGGCCTTCGCGGCCGAGGAAGACCAGCCCGAAGGCGATGCCCACGGATGCCTCGATGATCTGCAGGCCGAGGCCGAACGCGAATCCCTGGGCATACGTCGCGCCGTACCCGACGAGCGGCGCCGCGATCGCCACCTGAAGCAGGCCGACGTTTCCGGGCCAGAGCGGGATGATGGCTGCCATGTTCATGAGCACGAGCACGAGCCCCGCAGCCGCGAGCTCGACGTCGATGGAGAACGCCTTCATCGCGATCCATACGGCCAGGAGCTGGCACAGCCACCCGATGAGCTGGAAGACGACGGCGGCGGCTGCCGCAGCCGGCCGGTGCATGACGCCCAGCCCCTGACGTACCTTCGTCCAGAGCCGCCGTGCCGCGTCCGCGCTGTCGAGGTGCGTGCGGTCGTGGTGCCGGGCAAGGATGAGCGCAAGCAGGAGCAGGGCGCCGCCGATCGAGAAGACGATCGCAAGGCTCGGCCCCGCCCAGTTCGGAAGCTCCGCCGCGAGCAGCACCCAGAAGACGAGCAGGGCGGCGGGTATGACGTCGAACGCGCGGTGCGCGAACACCGTCCCCACGAGCGTCGCCCAGGCGCTGCGCAGGCCCGGCATGTGGCGTGTGAGCACGGCGACGCGGGCGAGCTCCCCGACACGACCCGGCAGCGTGGCGTTTGCGAGCAGCCCGATGGAGAACGCGGAGAAGACGTGTATGAACCGCGGGTGCGGCGGCGGCACGGCCTCGTCGATCACCGTCGCCCAGGCAAACGCCCGAGCGACCACCGACACGAGGTTGAGCGCGATGGCGACGACGAGCCACTCCCACTCCACCGCCCGGAACGCGTCGCCGACGTCGCTCCAGTCCGGCCCGCCGAAGTAGACGGCGGCTGCGGCCGCCGCGAGCGCGGCCACGAGTGCACCGATCCGCACCCACCGGTTTCGCGGCAGCATGCGCACGAGCTTGCTCATGCCGTCACCGTCGGCCGCCCGGCCCGCTCGACGACGAGCCGGTAGACCTCTGCGAGCCGCTCCGCGATCGAGCTCCACGAGTACCGCTCGACGGCGACGGCCCGCGCGGCCGCACCGAGCCGCCGGCGCAGCTCCTCGTCCTCCAGCAGCGTGACGACTGACTCCGCGAGCGCCGCCGGCTCGCCGGGCGGCACGAGCAGGCCCGTCTCCTCGGACATGACGTCCCTGTACCCGTCGATGTCGGACGAGACGACCGGGACGGCACACGCAAACGCCCGGGTCAGCACCATGCCGAAGCTCTCCATGCCGATCGACGGCGCCGCCAGCACCTTCGCCCGCGTGAGCTCGGCCGTAAGGTCGTCCTGGCTGAGGAATCCGAGAACGTCGATGCCGGTCTCGGGGATGCGATGGCGCGACAGCAGGAGGCGCACGGCAAGCGGATCGGCGCCGACGACGCGAAGTCGCGCTCCCGTACGGCGGTGGATCTCGGCCCAGGCGTTGAGCAGGACCGGCAACCCCTTGCGCGGGTCGTGACGCCCGATGAAGACGACCGAGTGCTCGCGGTCCGCCGGGTCCGCCTCCTGGGGCACGAGCACGCCGTTCGGGATGATGTCGTAGGCGCCCGGAAGCCAGCGCGAGACGGACGCCTGCGCCTGCGCCGACACGGCGATCCTGTAGTCGATTCTCTCCATGAGGAAGCCCCACAGCGGGACGCCGCCGCGGAGCCAGTTGAGTTCGCCCGCCGCATGCCACGTGGCAACCACAGGGCACTTGGCTGCCGCGAGCGCCGAGACGCAGATCCCCGGCGTCATCGGCTCGTGGAGGTGGATGACGTCGAAGCGCTCCCGCTCGAGCGCCTGCCGCACCTTGCGCAGCACGCGCGTCGTGAGCACGATGTTCGGCAGCGAGCCGTTCGCGGGGACTATCAC
>JBKJWA010000027.1:0-4688 GCA_046716705.1 Gaiellaceae bacterium | reverse complement strand
GGGATCAGCCGGACGAGCTCGTCGGCCGAGGCCGCGCGCATGTTCGTGAGCTTCTTCTCCTTTGTCGCGTTGACGTCGAGGTCATCGGCGCGGGCGTTCTCGCCGACGATCATCCCCTCGTAGACGTCGGCCCCTGGCCCGACCAGCATCGATCCGCGTTCCTGGAGGTTCATGAGGGCGAAGGCGGTCGTTTTCCCGGCGCGGTCGGCGACGAGGCTGCCGGTCGGTCTCGTTCGGAGCTCGCCGTGCCACGGCTCGAACCGCTCGAAGACGTGATGGAGGATGCCGGTCCCGCGCGTCTCGGTGAGAAACTCGGTGCGGAACCCGATCAGGCCGCGAGCGGGGACGACGACGTCCATACGCACCCAGCCCGTGCCGTGGTTGACGAGCGCCTCGGTGCGCCCTTTGCGAAGAGCGAAGAGCTGGGTGACGACGCCCAGGTATTCCTCGGGTACGTCGATGGAGACGCGCTCCATCGGCTCGTGCACATCACCGTCAACAATGCGGGTCACGACCTGCGGCTTGCCTACCGTGAGCTCGAATCCCTCGCGTCGCATCTGCTCGATCAGCACCGCTAGTTGCAGCTCGCCGCGACCTTGCACCTCCCACACCTCGGGCCGTCCGGTCGGGAGGACGCGGAGCGAGACGTTCCCGACGAGCTCGGCCTGAAGGCGGCTCTCGACCTGACGCGCGGTCAGCTTGTCGCCGTCTCTGCCCGCGAGCGGAGCGGTGTTGATGCCGACGGTCATCGAGAGTGACGGCTCGTCGACGGAGATCACGGGCAGAGGCCGCGGATCGAGCGGGTCTGCGAGGGTCTCGCCGATCATCACCTCGGGGATGCCGGCGACGGCGATGAGGTCGCCAGGCCCCGCTTCCTCGGCCTCGACGCGGTCGAGGGCCTCGCTGACGAACAGCTCGGTCACCTTCGCGCGCGTGATCGTCCCGTCGGTGCGACACCACGCGACCTCCTGGGCGCGCCGAATCGTCCCTTGCTGCACGCGGCAGAGCGCGAGCCGGCCGACGTACGGCGAGGCGTCGAGGTTCGTGACGAGTGCCTGCAGCGGGTGACCCTCCTCGTAGACCGGAGGCGGGATGTGCTCGAGGATGAGCTCGAGTAGCGGCGCGAGGTCTGGCCCGAGACCGTCCGGATCGGGCTCGAGCGAGGCACGACCTGCCCTCGCGTTGCAGTAGACGATCGGAAACTCGATCTGACTTTCGTCCGCGTCGAGGTCGAGAAAGAGCGCGTAGACATCGTTCACGACGTCGGCGATTCGCGCGTCGGGGCGGTCGACCTTGTTGACGACGAGGACGACGGGAAGTCGCGCCTCTAGCGCCTTACGGAGCACAAAGCGCGTTTGCGGCAGTGGGCCCTCGCTCGCGTCGACGAGAAGCAGGACGCCGTCGACCATCGTCAGCCCGCGCTCCACCTCGCCGCCGAAGTCGGCGTGGCCCGGGGTGTCGACGATGTTGATCTTTACAGCGCCGTGGCGGACGGCGGTGTTCTTCGCGAGGATCGTGATCCCCTTCTCGCGTTCGAGCTCCCCGGTATCGAGGATCCGCTCGGCGACATCCTGGTTCGCCCGGAACGCTCCGGACTGCCAGAGCAGCGCATCGACGAGGGTCGTCTTGCCGTGATCGACGTGGGCGACGATTGCGACGTTGCGGATGTCGGAGCGCTGCGGCACTTGCCGAGGGTACCCGCGCGGCTGATGCGGGCTGGCACTGGGAAGAGGCGTTCTAAAGGCCGAGGACGAGCATGAGGGCATCGTCGACGGCACGCAGCTCGCTTGCGTCCAGGCGTCCGGCTGATCGGCCGAGGCGCTGCGGGTCGACGACCGTCGTCTGCTCGACAAGGACGCGTGTCTCCCGTCGGTCGAGGGTGATCGCGGGGCGGAAGCTCGTCGGCCGGGCGCTCGTCGAGGTTGGCGCGATGAGCAGGGTCGAAAGGTCGAGGAACTCGTCGGCTTGGACGATCACGGCGTAGCGAGCACCGCGCTGCTCGTGCCCGCGGGTACTGCGAGGAGCCGGCAGTCGGAAGACCTCGCCGCGGACCATCGCTCAGTCCGAGGGGGCGGGTGCGAGTTCTGCCAGCTGCTCTCGGATGATGCGCATCTCCTCGCGATCGGTCGCGTCGGCGGCGACGAGGCGCACCTCTTCGCGGATCGCCGAGCGGACTCGCCGGCGCGCGGCGGCCTCGCGCAGGGCCGTGCGAACTGCTTCGGAGTCGCTCAGGCCGTCGGCACGGACGATCTCGAGGGCGGCCGCTGAGGAGTCGTCGAGGCGAACGTGAAGGGAACGAGACACCACGAGAGTGTAGCACGAATCATGCTACAAACTCGTAGTGTCACTCAGCGAGTTCGCCCGTGGCTGTCGTGGGTTTCGGAAGCGCCGTCCAGAAGCCGGCCGTGGAGCTCGCTCAGCCGGGCAAGCTCAACTCCGAGTTGATGGTTCAAACGTGCCCGTGTAGTTCCATCCCCCGGTTTTCCAGGGTAATCCGAGGCATCAAAGTCCGACGTACGAACCCGAGCTTTCGGACTGGCGTTGAGCAGTTCGTGAGCCGCGGTGCGCCGCGCTGACCCAGCGTGTCCCTGGCGGCGCTAAGAATGTCGCATGGCGATCTGCGCGGCCTGCGGCGCCGGGCTCCCGGAGGGCGCCCGCTTCTGCCCGGCCTGTGCGTCGCCGGTGGCCACGCCCGCCGCGCACGAGCGCAAGCTGGCGACCATGCTGTTCGCCGATCTCGTCGGTTCGACGGCGCTCGCCTCGGATCAGGATGCCGAGCACACCCGCCTTCTCCTCGACCGCTTCTACGGAGGAATGGCCGCGGAGATCAGCGGCGTCGGCGGCACGCTCGAGAAGTTCGCGGGCGACGCAGTCATGGCTGTGTTCGGAGTGCCGACCGCCTACGAGGACCACGCAGAACGGGCTCTCCACGCCGCATTGTCGATGCAGCGGCGGCTTCGAGAGCTGTTCGGCGAGCGGCTGGGTCTCCGCATCGGCGTCAACACTGGGGAGGTCGTCCTCGGCCGGCCGCACGAGGGGAGCTCGTTCGTCAGCGGCGACGCCGTCAACGTCACCGCTCGGCTCGAGCAGGCCGCCGCGCCCGGCGAGATCCTGGCGGGCGAGCGAACCGCGGCCGTCGCTGGCGCCGCTTTCGAGTTCGGTGAGCCGAGGGTGGTCGAGGCAAAGGGGAAGCCCGTCGGTGTCAGCTGCCGCCCGCTCTTACGCGCGCTCTCCCTCATGCGACCGCGCGGGGTCGGCGCCTTCGCGCAGGCGTTCGTCGGGCGCGAGCGGGAGCTCGCCGTCCTGCGAAGCGCGTACCGGCGGACGGTCGAGCTCGGCTACCCGCAGCTCCTGACCATCGCCGGCGAGGCCGGCCTCGGCAAGACGCGGCTCGTCCGCGAGCTCTGGGAAGCGCTCGCGCTGGAGAGTCCGGAGCCCCTGCGGCGCGTTGGCCGGTGCCTACCGTATGGCAGCGAGAGCGCGTACGCCCCGCTCGGCGAGATCCTCAAGGAGCACTTCGGGATCCTTGACAGCGATCCGCCCGAGCGCGTGCGGAGCTTGCTGGGGAGCCACGAGATCTTGGCGCTCGCCCTCGGGCTGGATGTCGCAGGTGATGCCCATCCGCTCGCCGTGCGTGAGCGCTTCCGTGAAGTGTGGACGGCACTACTCGAAGAGCTCGTCGGCGGCCGGCCGGCCCTTCTGCTCGTCGAGGACCTCCATTGGGCGGACCAAAGGCTTGTCGAACTCCTCGAGACCGCTGCTCAAGTACGCGGCCCGCTGCTCCTGCTCGCAACGGCGAGGCCGGAGGGTGCTCCGCTCGCGGGCGGAGAGACGGTGCAGCTCGAACCGCTGGCAGGGGCGGAGCCAGCGGAGCTGCTGGCCGCGCTGCTCGGCTCGGAGCCGCCGGCCGAGCTCAGCGCGATCGTGGAGCGTGCCGAGGGCAATCCGTTCTTCGTCGAAGAGATCCTCGCGACGCTGGTCGATCGCGGTTTTCTCGTTCGCCGGGAGGCCGGCTGGGAGCTCGACGAGTTTCCGCCGGACTTCGTCCTCCCCGATTCGGTCCACGCACTGATTGCGGCGCGCATCGACCTGCTCCCGGCGCGCGAGAAGGCGGCGCTCCAGGCGGGAGCGGTGATCGGGCGCGCCTTCTGGGTAGGGGCTGTGCGCGCGCTCGTCGAGGGCGATGAGCCCGACTTCAGCCTCCTCGAGGAGCGAGTCTTCGTCTTCCGGCGGCAGTCCTCGTCGCTTGCGGGCGAGGCCGAGTACGCCGTCAGGCACGCGCTGACGCGCGAGGTCGCGTACGGCAGCATCCCGAAGGGGAGGCGCGCGCGTCTCCATCTCGGCTTCGCCGAGTGGCTCGAGGGAATCGGTGAAGGACGAGACGAGCACGCCGCCACACTCGCCCACCACTACAGCGAGGCCCTACGCTCCGACTACGCCGATCTGGCGTGGCCGGACGATGGCGAGATCCCTCGCCGGCTCCGGCCCAAGGCCGTAACCTGGCTGCGCCGGGCGGCCGAGCTCGCGGTGGGCCGGTACGAGATCGAAGAGGGTCTCAGGCTTCTGGACCGCGCCGTCGAGCTCGCCCCGGACGGCCAGACCCGGGCCGAGCTCTGGCGGGAGGCAGGCAGGGCGAGCGCTCTTAGGTTCGACGGCGACGCGTTCTGGGCCGCGATGGGGCGCTCGCT
>JBKJWA010000026.1:0-6026 GCA_046716705.1 Gaiellaceae bacterium | reverse complement strand
CAGCCGCCTGCAGACCTCGAAACCGTTCAGGCCCGGCAGCATCACGTCGAGCACGATGACGTCGTACGGGGCCGCGCGCGCCATCCACAGCGCGTCGTCGCCGGTACGCGCGATGTCGGCGGCGTAGCCCTCCTCCGACAGGCCGCGCCGGAGCAGGGCCGCCATCTTCAGCTCGTCTTCGACCACCAGTGCGCGCACGGGAGCATTCTCCTCCACGTTCGTGAGACGCAGATGAGGGTTCGATGAGGGCGGTCGGTAGGCCTGGGAGGCGTTAGCCGTAGTTCAAGCCGTCGACCAAGCGCTGGAGAACGTCCTCGTCCCAGCCGTTCATGAAGTCGGCGTGGAGCCCGTACTTCCCAGAGGCGAGCCCCGCCCGCTTCGGCACGGAGTCGTAGACGAGGATCATCGCGATCGTCGGCAGCGGCTTCGGATGACTCTGCGGGCACGCCCCGTTCGCGGAGTAGGCCATGTGCCGCTTGTGGTCGGGGCTGTCGAGCGTCCTGCCGTTCCAGCAGTTGGGGAAGTGGATCCGCAGCTCGAGTGCCTGGTCGACGCTGCACTGCGGCAGCACCGAGAACCGGAGCTTGCCGCCGATGCCCCCGCAGCTCCACGCGCCGACGATCTTCGACTGTGCCTTCTTCGCCTCCGCGTTGCCGGTCACCATCTTCAGGCCGTCGGGCAGAGACTCGACGCGCTGGTACGTGTGCTTGATGTAGTAGACGATCCCTGCGAGCGGGACGATCGGCTCGGTGCCGACGAAGAGCGTCGGGATCCAGTACGTCGACGCGTCGCCGGGCAGCTCGCACGTCGTCTCGCCGCCGCGTAGCGACGCGGGCGTGGAGAACGCGTGCACGGACGTGTTGCCGATGTACGTGTGGTTGTGCGAGCGGCCGGGCGATCCGGGGTGGACGATCGGGTCGTCGTTGTTGCGATGGCTGAAGCTGCAGAGGATGGCGAAGTACGAGCCGCCCGGGAAGGATGTGTCCCGCGGCGCGCCCGAGCCAGTGGTGGCGAGAACTGCGGCGGCGGCGAGTACCACGAACAGCGGAGCGAGCTTCAACGACCCCTCCTTCGCGGGCAGACTAGCCGTTGGCCGCGTCGGATTCCAGCCGCTCCATCGGCGGTGGCTCGCCGCGCGACTGCCGGTGAGACTCGGCGATTCGCTCGGCGACGATCACTCCCACGAGCACGGCGACGAGCAGGCCGGAGAGCGCGATGCCCGGGACAACCCAGCCCAGCCCACCGACCGCCACGCAGGCGAGCGCGCCCCCGAGCCGCTTCCACGAAAGCGTGCCTGCCATGCGCAGGCGGAAGAGCACATGGCCGAGCAGGTAGATCGCCGGCCCGGCCACTACGGCCACGACCTCGGGCGCCGGCAGGACCTCCGTGGGATGGGCGATGACGAGCTCGTCGCCGACCGCCCACACGATGATGCCCGCGATGAGCACGACGTGGAGATACGTGTAGCCGTCGCGTGCCAGAAGCGTCGTCCTCTCGGCAAGCTCGAGGCGCCGAGCGGCGATGTCCGCGACGTACTCGAAGTACAGCCACCAGAGGGCCGCGGTGCCGAGAAACGCGAGCGCGAACGCCCCGAGCCGGGCGGCGTCGAGCTCGAGCCCGGTGGTCGTCAGCCCTGTGAGCACGATCGACTCCCCGAGCGCGATGATCACGAAGAGCTGGAAGCGCTCGGCGAAGTGCGCAGTCTCCACGTCCCAGGCCTCCGGTTCGAGCTGGTCCCAGCCCGGCACACGGTAGAGCGCCACCGGGCCGAGGTAGTCGATGGCGAGCGCAACGAGCCAGACAGTCGCACGCGCCTCGTCCTCGACGAACGCGCCGGCGATCCAGAAAGCGCCCGCCGCGGAGAGCCAGACGAGGATGTGGCCGGACCGCTTCCGCTCGATCGTGCCCGGCCGCGCCGAGGCGAAGGTCAGGAACGCGTGGCGTCCAACCTGGATGGCCACGTATGAGCAGGCGAACAAGAGCCCTTTCGACCCGAACGCATCCGGGATCGCCACGGCCATCAGCAGCGTCGCGAGCATGATCCCGATCAGCAGCAACCGGACGACGGACGAGTCTGGGTCGAGCTCGTTCGTCACCCAGGTCGTGTAGTTCCACGCCCACCAGACGACGAGCAACACGAGGACCGCCTCCCCCGCGCCCGTCCATGACAGGTCGTCGAGGAGAAGATGCGACACCTGCGTGATCGCGAAGACGAAGACGAGGTCGTAGAAGAGCTCGAGCGTCGTCGCCCGATGCTCCTCGCCGGCGTCGCGCTCGCGCTGGAAGCGGCTCTCTATCGCCTGGGCGCTCAGCGCGGCGGCGGCTCGGTCCGCAGATCCGGCCAGGGGTAGAAGACGAGGTGCACGGCAAGCACGGCCATGCCCGCGAGGATGATCGTCGCCACCCACGGCCAGCGTGCCTGGAGGTCGGCGGCGGTTGCAGCGATGCTCGGCAATCGCAGCCGCGTCGTCCCTACCCAGGCCGTGATCTCCGTCGCGACGACGATCGCCGCCAGGCAGCCCCACACGATGTAGCCGACGTCTTGCTTCGTCACTCCTTCGACTCCTTGTACGGCCACGGGTAGAACAGCACGCGCATCGCCAGCACGACGATCACGCCGAGCACGAAGATCCCGACCCACGTGTGATTGCCCTGGAGCGTGCCGACCGTCGACGAGAGCGTCGGCCACGGCGCCCAGTCGGAGTTGATCGCCGCGAGCAGCTCGATAACGGCGATCACGGCGCCGATCGAGCCCCAGACGACGTAGCCCAGAAGCATGCGCCCTTTGGGCCGTCCCTTGACTTCCGGCGCCTCGAGCTCCGGGCGTGGCCTGGAGATCGGCGCCTGCTCGACCGATAGCGGCTCGGTCGCCATATGGCCTGAGGGTAGGTGCGCAGGCGGACGGCGTCTTCATGGGCATCCACCTCGATGCCCCGCGGTTAGGCTCCCTCCTCATGCGCGGCGAACGCTGGCGGCACCGTCACGAGGATGACGTCAACCCGCTCGAGCGGCTCCAGCTGCTCTCCGGCGACGACGCCGCGATCGAGGCGTTCCTCGACGACATCGAGGTCACGAGCCCGCGCGCTCGCGAGATGCTCACGGAGCTGGCGCGGACGACGACGATCGCCCGGCCCGAGCGCTTCTTCGCCGACCACCAGCGGGCGGTCGCAGCGCTCGAGAGCCTGCGCCGGCACGGCTACCGCGGGTCGCGCGCGGCATCCGGCCTGGGCCCGCTGACGTCCTTCATCCGCTGGGGGATCGAGCTCGTCGCGCGCTACATCGTCGTCTCGTACGTCCAGACGGTGACGACGGACATGCGCAACCTCTACCACTTCCGCGAGATCGAGGCTCCAGACGGCTCGCGGGATATGAAGCTGCTGAGGAGTGCCCGCTTCGACGCCGCAGCGATCTCCGAGATCGCCCGCGGGCGCACGCTCGGCGTGCCGACGTTTGTCATCGCAGCTGTGGTGCTTCCCCTCCTCGCCAGCGTCTACCGGCTGACCACGGGATTGACGTTCGACGACTGGGTCACGGCGACGATCGTCGGCGTCGTAGGCGCCCTCATCGGCGTGACAATCTCGTGGTTCCTGCTCCGCGGCACGGCAATGGCCAGCTCGCGCATTCGCCTGTCGGTGCGCGAGCCGCTGAAGGAGCTCTGGAGGTCGGTCGGCAATTGCGGCAACCCGCCGCGCGACCACTCCCGGCGGTTCGCGATCGTCGGCATCACGCTCACGGTCGGCGTGTGGATCGTCGTCCCGACGCTGGTCGGGCTCTCGTTCCTGCGGTAGAGCCTCTGGCTAGACCTGGCCCTTGAACGTGTTGCAGCTGTCGGGGCCCGACCCCTCGATGCCGCGGACGAACCACGTCCGGCGCTGGTCGGAGGAGCCGTGCGTCCACGACTCCGGCGTGACTCGTACCTTGGCGCGCTCCTGGATCCGGTCGTCGCCGACGGCCGCCGCCGCGTCGAGCGCCTGATTGATGTCCCGGCGCGTGATGTCCGCGACGAACCCGGTGTCGAGCGCGCGCCCAACCCAGAGCCCGGCGTAGCAGTCCGCCTGCAGCTCGACGCGGACCTGGCCGCCCTGCGGGCCGGTGTCGCGGTTCGCGCTGCCGAGGACGCCCGTGATGTCCTGCACGTGATGCCCGTACTCGTGCGCGAGGATGTACGCCTCTGCGAGCGGGCCGCCCTCGGCTCCGAGCTGGGACTTCAGCTGGTCGAAGAAGCCGAGGTCGATGTAGATGTAGTCGTCGGCGGGACAGTAAAAGGGGCCGACGGCGCTCGACGCGGCGCCGCAGCCCGTGCTGATCTGCCCGTCGAAGAACCGCGTCCGCGCCGGCTCGTAGTTGCGTAGCGTCTTCGTCCAGTACGCCTGCACGCTGTTGATGACGGCGACGATCCGGCAGTCCTCGCGCTCGTTCGCGTCCTGACCAGTCCGGCATTCCGCCGCGAGCTCGGTGTTCGGCGTCCCGGGGCCGACCGTCTGGCCGGCGAGCGAGCCGAGCTCGCCAAGGCCCCCGCCCTGGCTGGCCACCACGAGGTAGAGGACGAGGACGACGATGCCGACGATGCCACCACCGCCTCCGAGGATCTTGCCGCCCCCGAGGCCTCCGAGGCCGCCGAGGCCTCCGCCCTGGCCTCGGTAGTCCTCGACCTGCGACGGATCGAGCTTTGCGCGCTTCCGGAACCTCATGCTGGCTCTCTTACCCCGCGAAGCGCTTCGAGATGCACGCGCGCGGCCTCGGGATCGAATTGAGCTGCGTCAAGCCTGCTGCGCAGTTGCCTCCTCGATGCGCTTCGCCATTTCGTCCTCCGGCACTTCTTCGACGTGCGTGGCGATCCACCAGAGGTTGCCCGCCGAGTCGCGGACGCCCGCCGAGCGGTCGCCGTAGAACTGGTCCGTGGGTTCCCGCTCCGACGTGCCGCCTGCGGCGAGCGCCCGTTCGTACGTGGCGTCGCAGTCGTCGACGTAGAGATGGATCATCGCCGGCATGGCCGGGTTCTCCTCGCCGGCGTCGCCCATCATGACCATCGAGTCGCCGATCTGAACCTCCGCGTGGCCGATCTTTCCGTCCGGCGCCTCCATGCGAAACCTCTCCTCGGCGCCAAACGCCTCCCTGACGAAGTCGAGCACGGCCGCGGCGCCTTCGACGACGAGGTAGGGAGTGACGGTGCGGTAACCCTCGGGAATCGGGTCGACAGCCATCTGAACCTCCTCTTAGATGAGAGTATCGAGTCTAGATGGCCTTCGCCGCGTCATTCGCCGAGCTCAGCCCGATCCAGTTCGCGATCGCAGTGGCACTCGCGGCGCTCCTGGCGATGGCGGTCTTCGCGCACGCGAGCAGGCATGGTTCGCGACATGCGACGGCGTGGGGCGTCGCGACGTTCCTCCTTGCCGGGATCGTCGTGCCGCTCTACTTCATCCGCTACCTGCTACGGCGCGGCCGTAACTAGCGCCTCGACGAACGCGTCCACCTCGGCGCTCGTCATCGGCGTCGACAGGCAGCCCATGCCGCGCGGTGTCATGAGAACGCCGTTGGCAAGCAGGCCGACGTGGAGATCCGAAAGGCGCGACGGCTCTGGCAGCTCGATCCGGAACAGCGAGCCGACGGCGGTGGCCGACGCGCTGGTGCGCGTGTTCACGCCGGCAGCCAGCTCCTGTGCAAGACCCTCGAGCTCGTCGTAGCGGTCGGGTGTCAGCTCGTCGAGCGTCGCCAGGCCCGCCGCCATCGTCAGGGGGTTCGCGTTGAACGTGCCGCCGTGACCGATGCGGCCCGCGCGCCGCGGATCGAACAGCTCCATCACGTCGGCCCGGCCGCCGAGCGCGCCCACCGGCAGTCCGCCGCCGATGATCTTCCCCAGCGTCGTCAGGTCCGGGGTGACGCCGAGCCGTCCCTGGGCGCCGTGGTAGCCGACGCGGTACGAGATCACCTCGTCGAAGACGAGCAGCGCGCCGGCGTCCCTCGTGAGCTCGCGCAGGAACGTGAGGAAGCCGGCGGTCGCGGGCACGACGCCGCCCGCGCCCAGC
>JBKJWA010000025.1:0-4429 GCA_046716705.1 Gaiellaceae bacterium | reverse complement strand
CGCCCAGCGCGTGCCCGCCCGCAGCCAGCGCCCGCTCCGCCCCGCGGGCCAGAGTCGCCGGCTCACGTGCGGGAGGGCTGCGCGGCTGCCCAGATCTCGCCCCAGTTCACGATCAGCTCGGTGACGGCCAGTCCGGCCTCGCCCAGCTCCGCTCGCAGGCTCCCCGGCTCGTACTCCACCTTGTGGTCGTCGTCCCAGAAGTAGGGCAGCCCGAGCTCGCGGCGCAGAGGCACCGTCCAGTCGCGCGTGAGCAGCGGGACGCGGATGAGCAACCGGGCGGGGTCGGCGGAGACGACGACCCGCTCCAGCAGCGCCACGCGTGCCTCCAAGTGCTCGAGCACGTTCGAGAGTACGACCACGTCGAAGTGCCCGGCAGGCAGCGTCTCGGTCACGTCGCCCGCCACGAACTCGAGCCGCTCGTGCACGAAGCGCGAGCGCGCGAAGGCGAGATGGCGAGGGTCCGAGTCGATCCCGACCACGGTCGCCCCCCCGCGGACGACGAGATCGTGCGCGAGCTCGCCCTTGCCGCAGCCAACGTCGAGCACGTGCTCCTGCGGGCACACGCGCTCCACGAAGAAGTCGTGGTAGCGCATCAGGCGGTGCTTGACGTGGACGCCGTCGTCGTACCGGGCGGCTGCCTCGTCGAGACGGCGGTAGACGTCGTCGTACGCGAGGAGGAGCTCGCGAGTCGACTCGCGCGCGTCCGGCCCCGCCGACCGGGCGGCCAGCCAGGCGCGGAACAGCGTCCGCAGCGGCCCGAAGGGCAGCAGCGGCCGGAGGCGCGCCGCCCGTCTCATCAGTCCCGCTCCACGAAGCCCTCGAAGAGCGCGGCCCATTGCCTATCCAGCCGCTCGAGCGCCAGCTCTTCCGCCGTCGCCCTGGCCGCGGCGCGCATCGCCGGCTCCGGGCGGGCTCCCGCCGCTAGCTCGACGAGCGCCTCGACGTCCTCCACGTCGGCGAGCCAGCCGTTGATCCCGTGCTGGATCAGGGTTGCCGCCTGGCCAACGCGTGTGGATACGATCGGCGCTCCGGACGCCATGGCCTCGAGCACTGCTTTGGGCCCCCCTTCCTGCCGTGAAGCGACGACGTAGACGTCGAGCGCATGGTAGGCGCGGGCTAGCTCCTCCCGTGAGCGGAGAAGCACGTGCCGGCACGGGATCGCGAGCCGTTGCAGCTCGCGAAGCACGTACCCGCGGGCTGGGCCCGTCAGCAGCACGTGCAGCTCCGGCCGGAGCTCGCCCAACCGCGCGAGCGCGGCGACCAGCACGTCAGGCCCCTTGACGAGCTTCGGCTCCCAGCCCTAGGCCCAGCCCACACCGTCCTTCTGGAACGACCCGGCCACGAACGCGTCGCGGGGCAGCCCGAGCGCCTGTCTCGTTGAACTGCGTGCCTCGCCGTCGCCGAGCGGGAAGAGGCCGAGGTCGATGCCGAGCGGTATGCGGAAGACCCGCGAGCGCTCGACGCCCGCGGAGAGGACGAGCTCCTCCATCTCTTCGTGCGTGACCTGGACGCGGGCGATGCGGGCTGCGTTGGCGCGCAGTGCGTCGAACGCCCGGTCGAATTCGGGGGCCCCTGGCGTCCTGGGCCGCCCGTGCATGTAGGCCAGCCCGAGCCGGTGCGGCGAGGAGAGCCAGCGCGGCGCGAGGGCCTCGAAGTGGCTCGTCAGGAAGACGGCTTGCCGCCCGGCGAACGGGGCCCATTCCGCCGGGCCGACGGCGTAGCCGAGCCGGCGGGCGGCTGCCGCCACATGCTCGGCATCCTCGTCCACCGACCAACCGACACGCTCGCCCACCGCAAAAAGCCGCGACCAGGGCGACCAGCCCCGCGTGCGCAGCCGGACTGCGCTGCGCATGGCCGCTCGCCCGGGCGACGACGTCAAGCGGCGGAGGCCGGCCGTCACGCTCATCCCGCCAGCACCTCGAGATACCGGTCACACACTTCGGCCAGGACAGGCACCCGGATCGCCGCCCTTCGCTCCTCGAGCTCGGCTGCCAGCTGCGCCAGGACGGTAGGCAACTCGCCGGGCTCGTCGAAGGGCAGCCCCGCCTCCCCGACCAGCTCCGGATGCCCGCCGCTTCGCCGGTACGCGACCGGCAGCCCGCACGCGAGCGCCTCCAGCACCGCGTTGGAGCAGGGATCGTCGAGGCTCGACGCCACGTAGACATCGTGGGACCTGAGGAGGTCGGCGACCTGCTCCGACCCGACCGGGCCTAGCATCCGGATCCGCCCGAAGGCGGCAGGCGCACGTCCGACGAACGTCATCTCGTAGCGGTTCCAGTCGAGATGCCGGTCGAGCCAGGCGAGCGCGTCCGCACCCTTGCGCGGGTTGTCGGACCAGCTCGTGGCGACCAGGCGAGGCCGCCGGCCAGTCAACGGCTCGCGTTCGGTCGGCGGGAAGAAGATCGCCGGATCGACGCTGTTGCAGATGACCACCGGCTCCCGGAGCCGCAAGCCGAGCTGGCGATGCTTCTCCAGGCTGTAGCGCGACTGGACAATGGTGGCGGCGGCGAGATCGTCGTTGATCCGCGCCACGAGGGCATCGGTGCCGTCGTCGAAGCCGCGGTAGGCGGAGACCGGCCCGTCGACGCGGTGCACGATGCGTGCGCCGCGGGCGGCGAAGCGGCGCAGGCGGCTGGCGTCGAAGTTGAACGAGTTCACCAGGCAGGCAGGCGTTCCGCCGGAGATGCGGTTCGCCTCGACCGTCAGGCCACGCCGCTCGAGCTCGCCGACGAGCGCGAGCAGGAACTGGTTGCCACCCCCGTACGGCGGCGCCACGAACTCGTGGAAGACGGCTACATCCGCCCGGCGCGGGCGCGAGCGATGCCAGTCAGCCTCGGTGCGAGCCCGGCGGACGAGCGCGCGACCCGAGCGGACGGTCTCGCGAACGGCAGCACGTGCGACGCTACCCCTCATCGTGGCGACTCGGGCGAGCGTGCTAGTATCGCGCTCCAAGGCATCCCAGCGAATTCTTGCGCCCCTCACTCACCCGCGACGGTGCATCTGGGGTCGGCTGCCGCTACATTGTGCCTTCCAGGGGTCGTACTACATCGCAAAGGAGCTTTCATGCGCCTCACTCGCATCGCCCAGTCGTTGTCGCAACGCCATAGGTCTGCCCCCCATCGTGCCTTCGCCAGGAGTCGTGGACGAAGCGTGAGGCGGTGGACGCTCGTCCTCGCGTCCGTTGGTGTGGTGTCCGGCATCTTCGTCGCCGCCGCCTCAGCCTCGAAGCCCAGCTTTAACGACTCGCGTCCGTGTCCCGCGGACTACCAGTATCTCGTCTGCCCGGACGGCGGAGTCGGGAAGCCATACACGCTCCAGCTCGAGGCCACAGGTGGCTGTGACGAGTACATCTGGCGGATTCCGAACGGGTCGCTGCCGGCCGGCCTGTCGCTGTCCACGAACAGCGGGCTCATCACGGGCACACCGCAGGCCGCGGGCAGAACCGTTGTCTGGATCGAGGCCAGGGACCGAAGGGCGGACGAGGGCGGCCAGCCGTGGTGCAATACGCAACCGGGTGATCAAGATCCTTGGACGTCGCGCGAGTTCGTCTTCAACATCCAGCCCGGTCTCGCCATCGCCAACCAGTCCGTGCCCGCGGGGATGGTGGGCCAGGCGTACAGTCAGGCGCTGACGGCGATGAACGTCAACTCCGTCAACCCGTTCAGCGGCACGCCCGCCACCGGCACGACGTGGTCCGTCCAGTCGGGGACGCTTCCGGCCGGCGTCACGCTCTCGTCCAGCGGAGTGCTGCAGGGGGCTCCGACCACCGTGGGGACGTCTCAGTTCGTCGTCCGCGCGCAGAACGGCGACCGGTCCGATACCGAAACGCTCACCCTCCTCGTCGTCGAGCCGCTCGACATCGCCCAGCCGGCGGTCGGGCCGGCCGAGGTCACTATCCCCTTCAACCTCCAGCTACAGGCCGCGGGCGGAGGTCCCCCGGGCGCCCCCACGTACAAGTGGTCGCTCGCGACCGGCGCCGTGCTGCCGAACGGCCTGACGCTGAACCCCGACACCGGGCTGATCAGCGGCACGCCGACGGTTGCCGGGTCGTTCCTCGTCAAGGTGGCCGTCACCGACGGCATCGGCTTCTCGGCGACCGAGGACGTCGCGGTCTCCATCGCAGCGAAGGTCGCGATCTCGACGAAGCGTCTGAAGGTTGCCAAGGAGGACAAGCGGTTCTCGACTCGCATCCAGACGACCGGGGGAGTCGGCAAGAAGACCCTCAGGCTCCGTGGGAAGCTGCCGAAGGGGCTGAAGTTCAAGGCAGCGACGGGCGTCATCTCCGGCGTTCCCACGGTGCACGGCAGGTTCCCGATCACGATCGAAGTGACGGATGGCCTCGGTGCTCGCGCGTTGCAGAAGCTCGTTCTGAGGGTGCTCGCGTAACGGCTATCTGCGCGCGGCGGAGTCCGGCCCGCGAGGGCCGGAC
>JBKJWA010000024.1:0-6615 GCA_046716705.1 Gaiellaceae bacterium | reverse complement strand
CGCCTCGGAGGAACGGCGCCTCGCCTACGTCGACATGACGCGCGCGAAGGTGGGATGGAGCAGAAATCGGTTCAAACGGCTTGGTTAAACCAAACGCCCCGTAAGCTACTCAATGAAAGGAGCGGCGATTCTGTCCGGTGTAAGCCACACTGGGCTGGCGTTGTGTCCGTGGGTTTGACTTTGAGAGAACCGATCGGCAGCCCCTGAGAGAGAGCGGCGAGGGCGACCCGACAGCCGCACTTCATGTTTGAGTCTATGATGCCGAGACATCTATAGATCTTGACATCTAGATACCTAGATGCTATAGAAACAGAGGAAAGGAGACATGACCCATGCCCAAGACATTGACGCTTCGCCTCGATGATGAGCAGGCACGCCTGCTGGGAACTGTCGCCGAGGTCGACGGTTTGACCGTCTCCGACGCAATTCGGGTGGCGATCGACGCACACATCGAGTCGCGCCGCCAGGATGTGGAGTTCACAGAGCGCTTGCGCAGAACCATGGAGGAGCAGCGCGACATCCTTGAACTCCTCGCTCGTTGAAGTACATCCCGCTGGCCGACTACCTCCTGATCGCAGAGGCGGTCACGGGGGTACCGGCCAGCGTGCTTGCACGACTTGATCGGATTAGCCTCGCAGAGTCTGCACTGCTTGCCCCGGCTGCGAGCTTCGGAGGCCAAGAGGCTTAATCCTGACTTTGAGACTAAGGCGGCGATTCTGTGTTGGCATCTCGTCCGCAACCATCCCCTCCCAGACGGCAACAAGCGTTGTGCCTTCCTCGCGTTGACTGAGTTCTGCATGCGGAACGATCGAGGCTGGACTCGTTCCGACAACGATCCCGAGGAAACAGACCAAGTCATCCGCGCGGTCGCGGCCAGCGAGATGAGCCAATCAGAATTCGTTGAATGGGTACGTGGTCGCCTCGCCGGGACCCGGTAGGAGTCCCGGCACAGCCGGCGGGGCCTTCCTCGCGCTCGAGTCAAGGCGCTACACGCCGCGACGAAAGCGCAGGCGGCCAGCCTGAACCGAGACCACACCAGCAGCGCGTTCGGAGATCTATACGGCGCAGGCGCTTGGTTGAGCCAAGTCACCAGCCTGCTACCTGCCATCGTTCCGCGCGGCAAATCGCCGTTTGAGCTGGGAGCGGGTTTGCGCCTACCTTCCGATTCTGAGACCACACCAACCGGCACGGCGTCTCAGACCTCGTTTTCGATCAGAACGTGCCCGAGGAGGGACCCAGGCTAGCGTCAGCCGCCGACGTTACGCGTAACGGGCGCGCGCACGGCGAAGCGCGAGCGCGCCTCGTGCTGAGCCAGTCTGGCGGCCCCGCCTCTGCGTACGGGTGTGAAGACTCAGTCGGACGGGCACTCTGTGTCTCGAGGGACTCCGAGAATGAAGTCATCGACGAGCAGGCGGACATGTCGCTCGTGATTCCGCAGTCCGTGCAGCGAGCGGCGGGCGACGTGGCCCACCAGGCCTTCGAGCGTCTCATCTCCTCCGACGTGCACGTGACGACTGCCACCGAGGGCAAGCGCCTCTTGGCGGAGGACGACAACACGGAGCAGAGGTCGGACGCGATCCAGCGATTCGTCGGGATCGCGACGCCAGTCGTGAGGATCGCGCTCCGCGGCGCACGGTTCACGCGCATCCCATGGGTGCTCGTGGCGTCGACGAGCGTGTCGATCGGCGCCACTGTGCGGACCAGTGTTCGGGAGCTCCAGGTGCTCGCCGCGTTGCTGGCTCACCGCTTCAAAGAGGAGACCGGCTCGCAGCCGGATACGGCTCTCCTGCGGAAGATGACGCTCGAGCTCTATCTCCGCCCGCGCGGCACACCGAACGTCTCGGATGTCAGCCTGCCGCTCGCGCGGCTCGCCCGGCGCTGGATCGTCAGCGGCGCGCTGGGTCGGAACACGCGTGGAAAGGCGGATAAGGCTCTTGACGCCGCAGAGCGTCTCGACATGGCGGCGCTGGCGTCCCGATACCCGTGGCACAGTTAGTGGAACCCGCCCGCTTCTAGGTCGCGCTTCACGATCCACAGGTAACACCCAAGGCCTCAAGGGCCGCATCGTCCTTTGGACGTTCAAGCGCTGACGGTGCGCGCCAGGGTTGCGCGCCAGTGCGCGCCACGCTCAAACGGTCTTGAGCGGTGTTGAGCGGAGAACCGGCAGGTGCTCACCGCGTCCCTCAGCACACCGAAACCCGCCTAACGAAGCGGGATTCGGCTCTGCTAAAGGCGGAGGGGGGAGATTCGAACTCCCGCGGGGCTTGCACCCCGAACGGTTTTCGAGACCGTTTGCGGATGTGGCGCAAACGGCGTGGTTGAGCCGATTTCGAGTCATGCACAGGCCGTGCGCGCCACTCTGCGCGCCAGCCGGTCGCTCACTTAAGGATGTCTGCCAACTGGAGGACGTTGTTGCCTCTTGGGCGCCATGTGACGTGGCGCGATTCAGTGGAGCGAGGTCAGTGGACGCAGTTCGAGGCCGTCTGGCAGCGCGCCTGGGCGCTGCTTCTCGCCAAGGAGTAGGGAGTACAGCTCAGAAGCTCTCCGAGCTTCCACCACTCGACGGTGTTCGAACGTCGTTCCACAAGGGCCGCTTTTGCGCCCGAAAGTCTCTCGACTTTCGGGCGGTGGGCTGTCTCCGATTGCCGCAGTGGGCCGCGCCCGCCATGTCGGTCGCGGCGGCGATGTGAGTTTGCAAGCTCCGATGTCGCTTGAACGAGAAGCGCCTCGCCGTCCGCGTATCGTCTAGCGAAGCCCTCGAAGCTCAAACGCCGGGACGGAACGTGCAAAGCCCTTCAGCTCGAGTTCGCCCACCGATACGGCATCGACGACATCCCCGATCTCCGCAAGAAGGCGCTGGTTGACAAGCGTCTGCCCAGACGCCGCGTGGGCGCTGAGCCGAGCTGCCAGATTCGCCACGGGTCCGACCACGCCATAGTCGTAGCGGCCTTCGAAGCCGATCCGCCCCAGGGTCGCGTAACCGGCGGCCACGCCGATGCCGAGCCCGATGTCCGAACCGCGTCGGCGCCACGTTTCGGCGAGCTCCCCGAAGCGCTCCTGGATGGCAAGGGCCATCCGGACCGCCTCGAGCTCGGGGTTCTCGATCGGCACTGGGTCGTTGAAGAACAGCATCAACCCGTCGCCCGCGAAGTGCTCAAGCGTGCCATCGTGGGCCTGGATCAGATTGCCGATTAGGCCGTGGTACTCGTTGAGCAGCTCGAGAACCTCCTCGGGAGCAGCTGCTTCGGCGAACGCTGTGGAGCCCCGGAGGTCGCAGTACACGCAGGCCACATAGGCGCGATGCCCGGCGAGAAGCTGCTCGCCTCGCTCGCTCGTGAGAAGCTCGGCGACATGCGGCGCCACGAATCGCAACAGCTCCTTGCGCTGCCGCTCGACGGCGTTGCTCAGCCGCGCGTTCGCCATCGTGATGGCCGCCTGGTCGGCGAAGGTCTGTACGAGCTGGATCTGCTCGTCGGTGTATGGCCCCGGCTCCTCCCGCACGACCAGTAGCACCCCGATCAGCTCGTCCTCGAAGAGAACCGGAACCCCGAGCCCTGCTCGAAAGCCAGCGCGTGGCCCGGGATACGCGTACTCGGCGTCCAAGTGGACATCGGGGACATGCACGGTGGCCCGCGTCACGGCCGTGCGGCCCGCCCAAGTCGTCTGGTCGAACGCATGCGGATGGCTCTTGTCGTACTCCCACTGATGGACACCGCCCACGCCGGCCACTGCGACAAGGAGATCTCCCTCCGCGAGGTAGAGCAGCGCGTACTGGCCCGCGCAGAGCCGCATCGCCGCCGTCGTCACCTCGTCGAGCACCGGCTGGAGCTCGGCGGAGCGCACCACCGTGCGAAGCACCCTGCTGATCGCATCCTGCTGTGCGCGTAGCCGCTCGTTGCTGCGCGCGAGCTCCTGGAGATCGTGGATGTCAGCTCCGCTCACGCGGCAGACTCTACGACCTGCACCCGCGTCAAGCCCCATCTCACGAGACTTGGGGCGAGACCGCACCCCATGCCCGAGTGTGCGGGGATGTCTCTTGAGGACTGCCCGACATAGCGAACGGGACTAGGTCGATCTCCGGAAGCGACTCCACGAGCACCTCCTTTGCGGCGTAGTCGGGTGCGCAAGCATCGCAGGTGGCGAGCCAACCAATCGGGAACGACGGTAATCGTGCCTCGGCGGATGAGGTCATCGAGACTGTCAGCATGTCTCGCAAAAACGGCTTGTTAGAGCCGATTTCAAGCCGCGCTTGAGCGGTGCGCGCCATTCTGTGCGCCAGCACCGCGCGGCCTGTCGTCAGCGCTGGTCAAGCGTTCTCGCTCTCTCGTGATCCGGCGGGCTTCTTCGACCATCGCGCGGTGCTGCCTCGCTCCCAGTCTGGGAAGTGCTATCTCGCCGGCTACAGCAGGCTCGTGCGCACGTGAGGGTCCTCGCGCTCCTCGCCGTGCTCGCGGCTGCGCGCGGGCTCGGCTTCAGCGCAGATGCCGACGACATCACGATCCACGCGTATCCCGGAATCGTTCACGTCGGAGACGAACACGTCATCGTCTCCGGGATCCTCACTCCCGCGCGCGCGGACGAATACGTGGCCGTGCAAGGAAAGGAGTGCGGCGTTCCCGGAACGTTCTTCCGCAGCCTGTGGGCGCGAGCACGAACGAGGGCGGCGGTTGGGAAGCGAGATTCTTCCTGCGGACAAGAACCGTGCTTCGAGCGGTATCGGGTACCGACGTCAGCCCTACCCTGACGGTTCGGGTACGCGCACCTGTCCACCTCGCCCGATGCCGGCCAAGCCGGGTCGCTTCCGCGTAACAGCCTGGGGTGGTGCCTTCAACGGCCGCGGCAAGCGCGTGCTGATTCTAGTAACTCGTAGAAGGAGCGGGTTCACTGCTCGAATCGCTCTCGCATCCTGCGAGAAGGGCCGCGATGGACGCCAGAACGGTCAGCCGCCGCACGCTTCAGTGGAGGTTGCCCGACCGACGGGTCGTCCCTCTGTGCGACAGAACTTTTGCCCAACTTTTGCCCACCTGAGGTGATCGCAGCCCACCTTGGGTGATTGAGTGTGACGTAGCCATGCGGGATTGGCCTCAGTTGCCCTGCAAGGCAACGTCTCATAACCCGGAGGTCGCAGGTTCCCGATCCGCTTCTGGTCCGGCTGCTGTGTCCCTTGGCGTCACTCCTTGGCTGCACGCACGGGAGGGAGCCTCGGCCTGCGCAGCCACGGAGCGACCCGCGGGCGGGCCCCCGCGCGCCAGTCATGCGCCAGTGCGCACCAGTCTCAGGCGGACTGCCGCGGACTTGAGCGGAGAACCGCTGCGCCCCTCCGCACCCACTCGATGTTGACGTTCTTGCCCTTGCACCACACGTAACGCAGGAGGTCTGCTGTAGCCGTCTCGGCGGTCGAGCCTTCGATCCGCCTCCAACCCCACGCGGCTCCCGAGCGGGGTAAGGCGCACAAGTTCGGTCAGGGCCTGGCGCGGCCCTCTAGGACGACGGCACCTCCGACACGGCGAAGAGCCGCCACTCGCCAGGCACGCCCTTCAGCGCCGCCTCGCCGCGTTCCTCGAACGCGATGCCGGAGCCGGAGACGAGATCCCGGACGGTGCTGGAGACCAGCACTTCGCCGGGAGCGGCCTGGGCCATGACGCGGGCCCCGATGTGCACGGCGATCCCGCCGACCTTGTCGTCGAGCAGCTCGCATTCGCCCGTGTGCAGGCCTGTGCGTATGTCGAGGCCCAGCTCGGTCAGGGCGCCGCGGATGGCGTACGCACAACGGATCGCACGGGCCGGGCCGTCGAAGGTCGCGAAGAAGCCGTCGCCGGCCGTGTCCACCTCCTTACCCCGGAACCGCCCGAGTTGGCCGCGGATCGTCGCATGGTGCTTCTCGAGCAGCTCGCGCCAGGCGCGGTCGCCGAGCTCGGCAGCACGTGCGGTGGCGCCGACGATGTCGGTGAAGAGGACAGTTGCGAGCACTCGATCCGCCGCGACCTCGGCGTGGTCGCCGCGCACGATCTCGTCGAGGAAACGCTCGAGCTCGGCAAAGAGCGGCTCCTGGTCGCCGAATAGTGGCACGAAGTCCAAGCCTGGCAGCTTCACGAGGCGTGCTCCGGGGATTCGGTCGGCGAGATAGTGCGCGCTCTCCGCCAATCCCGGCGGCGCCGAAGCGTCAGTCCGGTATAGGACGAGCGTGGGAACCGTGATCGCGGGCAGGATGTCGCGGACGTCGACGTCGAGGTTCGTGCGTCTGTACGCCGCCCAGGCGCCCGGGCTCGTGCCGAGCCGGACCACGCGCGCCACGCCCTCTCGTTCTTGCTCCGTTGCACTCGGTGAGTGGGTCGCCACACCGTCTTCGAGGAAGGAGGGCTCGCTCCAGCGTCGGACTTCCTCCTCGATCCGTTGCTCGATCGTCATCCGCGTCGGAAGCCACGGCATGTCTGGGGCACGCGTGAGCCGCGGGTGCGAGTGCCAGAGGCCGAGCCCCAGGGTACGCTCGGGGTACGTCGCGGCGAAGAGCGCGCAGAGCGGGCCTGCATCGCTGGCTCCCCAGAGAACAGCCCGCTCGGAGCCGGCCGCGTCCATCACGGCGCGGATGTCGTCCATCCGCGTCTCGAGCGTCTC
>JBKJWA010000023.1:0-3562 GCA_046716705.1 Gaiellaceae bacterium | reverse complement strand
GCGTCGTCGCCGCCGGCTTCGAGCATGTCATCGACGTCGGGACAGGCGGAGGGCTACTACGCGGTGGGCCTCGCTCGCCGCACGGTTCGAGTCGACGCACGTGGCAGAGCTTGTCGAGATCCGTCCGCGATCGGTCGAGGACTATCCGGAGCTCGCCTCACTCGACGAGCACGCTGCCGCGGCGATCGTCTGCGAGTGGCGACCGGCGAACCTTCGCTGGGCGCTGCTTACGCCGTCTGCGTAGAAGAGTCGGCACCGGTCTCTGCCGGCTTCCGCCGCTCGAGCCAGAAACCGATCGCGACCAGCACGAGCCCGAGGAGCGCGTACAGCAGTGCCGCGCCCCAGACGCTCGGCTCACCCGTCTCGGACGTAAAACCAGAGCTACCAACACCCTCGAAGAGCGGATTGGAGACCTCGGCGTCGGTCCACTTCTCGACGAAATACGACCAGGCGGCGAAGAGGCCGATAGCCCCGAGCACGGCGTAGCTCGACCGGTCGAACGCGGCCGCGAACAGGAAGAAGACGAGCGCGATGAGCCCGATGAGAATCCACTCCCACGTGGCCGAGTTCCACATGTAGAGGAACGCGCCGCCGATGGCGAGCCCCGCGACGACATGGATCCACATCCCGTAGACCCGGTCGGCTGCCGCCCCCACGAGCATGAAGACGAGGCCGACGAAGATCGAGACGATTGCAGACCACGTCCCGCCGCCTGACACGAGATCGACGAGGAAGAACCATCCCATGAACGCGACGGGCAGCACGAGCAACGGGAACTGAAAACGCGCGAGGAGGATGAATCCCGCCGTGATGATGATGAGGTCGAGCAGCAGCAGGCCGATGCGAAAGCCGTCGAACGGCCCGCCGTCGATGTCGTCGAGGATGCCGATGAGATCCTCGAACGCGCCGGCGGCCGCGGCGAACGCGATGAGAGAGACGAATGCGAACAGCCCGGCGGCGACGCGCTCGCCGGCAAGCTCGAATCCGACGGCGACGGCTCCGATGACGACCCAGATGAGCAGGGACCAGCCGAAGAAGCCGCCGTCCGAGTGCTTTGCCGCGAGGTACGTGAGCAGCGCGGCCATCGCGAAGAGGACGACGAACGCGCCCGCGTACATGAGAAAGGAGGAGCTCGACCAGCGCGGCCGCACGACGTCCATGACGGGGATCGTGGCGACCCCGTCGGACGGAGCGCCCCGCCCGCCGCTACCAGCCGCGGGTTTCGAGCAAGTCTTCGGGGCGCAGGTCGGCGGTGGAGATGCCGACCATGGCCTCCCCGAGCCCGGCCGACACGCGCGCGAGCACGTCGGCATCGCGGAAGTGCGTCGTCGCCTCGACGATCGCTTTCGCGCGGAGATCGGGGTCACCGGACTTGAAGATGCCCGAGCCGACGAACACGCCGTCGGCGCCGAGCTGCATGCAGAGCGCGGCATCGGCAGGCGTTGCAATCCCGCCTGCAGTGAACGTCACGACGGGCAGCCGCCCGTTTTCGGCCACCCAGCGCACGAGGTCGTACGGAGCGCGCAGCTCCTTCGCCTCCGCGTAGAGCTCTTCCGTCGGGAGTCCCTGAAGACGGCGAATCGCGCCGAAGACCGCCCGCATGTGGGTGACGGCGTTCACGATGTCGCCAGTCCCCGCCTCGCCCTTCGTGCGGATCATCGCCGCGCCCTCGGCGATCCGCCTCAACGCCTCGCCGAGGTTCGTGCAGCCGCAGACGAAGGGGATCGTGAACTGCCACTTGTCGACGTGATGCGCGAGGTCCGCCGGCGTCAGCACCTCCGACTCGTCCACGTAGTCGACCTCGAGCGACTCGAGGATCTGCGCCTCGACGAAGTGGCCGATGCGGCACTTCGCCATGACGGGGATCGTCACCGCCTCCTGAATCTCGCGGATCTTGTCGGGGTCGGCCATGCGCGCCACGCCGCCGTCCGCCCGGATGTCGGCGGGCACGCGCTCGAGCGCCATCACCGCACAGGCGCCCGCCGTCTCTGCGATCTTCGCCTGCTCTGCGTCGACGACATCCATAATGACGCCGCCCTTGAGCATCTCCGCCAGGCCTGTCTTGACGCGCAGGGTGCCCGTCTCGCTCACGCTGCTAAGTGTAGTGGTCGGCATCTTCGTCTTGGCAAGCGTCGGGTCGTCGGCGACGGGCGCGTCACGCTTGCGTGGAACGACGATTGCGATCGACCCCGGGCACAACGGTCGCAACTGGGCGCATCCGGCGGAGATCAACAAGCTCGTCGACGCCGGCACGCTGCGCAAGGCCTGCGACACGACGGGGGCTGCGACGGCGTCCGGCTACGCCGAGCCGGCGTTCACCTGGGACGTAGCCGTACGGCTACGGCGGATCCTTCGCAGGTCCGGAGCGAACGTCGTCCTCACGCGCACTTCGAACACCGGCTGGGGGCCGTGCATCACCGAGCGTGCGGCGATCGGCAACCGCGCAGGAGCGGACGCGGCCGTCTCGATACACGCCGACGGCGGGCCGTCGTCCGGACGCGGCTTCCACGTCATCTATCCGCCGTCGATCCGCGGGCTCACCGGCGACATCGCGAAGCCGTCCAGGTGCCTCGCGCTCGCGATGCGGCGCGCGTACCGGACAGGCACCGGGCTCCCGTACGCGACCTATCTCGGCGGAAACGGGCTGTCCGTGCGCTCGGATCTCGGCGGGCTCAACCTCTCCGACGTGCCGAAGGTGTTCGTGGAGACGGGGAACATGCGGAATCGCACCGATGCCGCCCTGCTCGAGAGCCCTCGCTTCCGCGAGCGCATCGCCCGCGCGGTCGCCACCGGGCTCGCTCGATTCCTCTCGCGCTGCTGAGGTGCGGCTACTTCGAGCGCGGAATGAAGCTGATCGCGCCCGACGTCTCGAGCACCGCCCAGCGGACGTCGGAGATCGAGTCGATCTCCTTCAGCCGCGCCTGAGCGGCGAGCTCGTCGAGTGTGATCCGCTCGCGCTTGAGATTCGGCCCGATCGCCTTCCCATCCTCGACAAGCACCACGGGACGCCCCTCGAGCGCCGGTCGCAGGCGCGGGAAGCGGTAGTTGAGCCACGCGAGCAGCACCGTCATCAGGCCGATGGTCGCCGCCGCCAGCAGCGCGCCCGTGACCGAGAGATCCTGCTGCGTCACGCCCTGCTGCACGAGATCGCCGATGACGACGAGCATGATCAGGTCGAACGGCTCCAGGGTCGAGAGCTCGCGACGCCCGATCACGCGCATGAGCACCCAGATGAAGACGAAGATGACGGCGGCGCGGATGACGATGTCCATCAGGGATAGATGGTGGTCGCGTGGTCGAGCGTGAGGATCGGCGTGCCCGCGTCCTCGAGCACGACGCCCTGGTCACGTGTCCCGAACGTCGTGGGATTGACCTGGTACTGAAGGCGGATCACGAGCTCGGCACCCGCCGGCAACGCGTCGTAGGACATGACGTTGCGGCTGTCCCGCATCACCCATTCCTTCGTGTCGGGGCTCATCGTGTTGATCGTGAAGCCGTCGAACCAGCCACTGTCGAGCACGAGCGTCGGCTCCTCGAGGCGACGGTGCGCCGTGACGGTGAA
>JBKJWA010000022.1:0-4258 GCA_046716705.1 Gaiellaceae bacterium | reverse complement strand
CTGTAACACCTTTCACTAGCCTGGCCCCTCTCGCCGCGCGCGAGAGGGGCTCTGGCTTGTGGCGTCAAATAAGCACCGCTAATTCTAGGAATTAGCTATTATCACGCGGTCGTGCCGAAGGCCCTTTCATGCGACGTCCTCGTCGTCGGCTCCGGCGCCTCCGGTCTCGCCGCCGCGGTGAGCGCCGAGGGCGCAGGGGCACGCGTCGCGGTCGTGACGAAGGGCGCGCTCCAGTCGTGCAACTCCGCGAAAGCGCAGGGCGGCATCCAGGCGGCGTTCGGCGAGGACGACTCACCCGAGCAGCACGCGGCCGACGTCTGGGCGAGCTCGCACGAGACCGCGGACCTTCGGCTCGTCGAGATCCTCACGTCCGAGGCTCCGGACGCCATCCACTGGCTCGAGGAAAGTGGCGTCGAGTTCACGCGCGACAACGGCGGCTACCGGCTGGCGCGCTGCGGGGGCGCGACGCGAAAGCGGCTGCTCCAGGTCGGAGACCGGACGGGCCATGCGATCACGAAGTCGCTCCGCCGGGTCGTCGAAGGCTCCACTGCGCAGACGTTCTCCAAGTCGCCGCTCGTCGAGCTCGAGCAGAATGCGGCCGGGTGGCGCGCGCGCTGCGGCGAGCACGAGATCGAGGCAGGTGCCGTCGTGCTGGCCGCCGGCGGACGTTGCTACCGCGAGGCGGAAGAGCGCGGCGAGCTGTCCACGAATCATGAGGGCGCGACGGGCGAGGTGACCCAGATCGCTCTGGGTCTCGGCGCCGAAGCCCGCGACCTCGATGCGCTCCAGTACCACCCGAACGGCGGCGCTTGGCCCGAGACGATGCAGGGCTACTCGATCCCGGAGACGACGCGCGCGTACGGCGCCGTTCTCCTGAACGCCGACGGCGAGGAGTTCACCGACTCGCTCGGCCCTCGTGACGTCGTCTCGCAAGCGATCTTCGAGGAGGTGGCGAAGGGCAAGGGCGTCGAGTCTCCGGACGGCCGTCCCGCCGTCTACCTCGACACGACCCGCATCCCGGAGGCGGACGCGGACATCTCGCTGCCGTACATGCTCCGCCGTTATCGCTCGGGCGGCATCGACCCGCTCGCGGAGCCGCTCCTCACGTATCCCGTCCTCCATTACCAGAACGGCGGCCTCGTCATCTCGGAGGACGGCGAGACGACCGTTCCCGGCCTGTTTGCGTGCGGCGAGATCGCCGGCGGCACGCACGGGCGGAACCGGATGATGGGCAACTCGCTCCTCGAGTGCACCGTGTTCGGGCGGCGCGCCGGCCGCGCTGCCGCGTCGAGGGCCGCATGATCGCCACCGACCTCCAGAAGGTGGTCGAGGACGCGGCCGCGCACCTCTACGTGTGGGCGCTGAAGGACATCCCGCAGGACCTCCGCGACGCGCTCGCCGCCGCAGCCGGCCGCGAGACGCATCCCACCGGCAAGCGCGTGCTCGACACGATCCTCAAGAACGTCCAGGTGGCGGAGGAGCGTGTGAACCTCGTCTGCCAGGACACCGGCATCGCCGTCTACTACTGCCGCGTCGGCGAGGGCTTCCCCCTTCACCCCGCGCGGATCTACGAGGCATTGCGTGACGGCACCGAGCGTGCGACCGTCGAGCATCCGCTGCGTTCGAACACTGTGCACACGCTCACGCGCGAGAACACAGGGCAGAACATCGGGCACCGCGTGCCGATCGTGCACTGGGCCTTTGTGCCCGACTGGGATGGCCTCGACGTGAAGTGCGTCCCGAAAGGCTCGGGCTCGGAGAACATGAGCTTCCTGAAGATGTGCGTCCCGGCCGACGGCGTCGCCGGCATCAAGCGGTTCGTGCTGGACTCGATCGTCGGCGCCGGGGGCAAGCCTTGCCCGCCGGGAATCGTCGGCGTCGGCATCGGCGGCTCGGCCGACTACGCGATGTACCTCGCGAAGGAGGCGATCGCGAGGCCGGTCGGCTCGCAGAACGAGGATCCGCTGGTGGCCGAGCTCGAGCTGGAGCTAACCGGGCTGCTGAACGAGACCGGCATCGGGCCGATGGGGCTCGGCGGCGACGTGACCGTGCTCCACGTCCACGTCGAGCACGCCGACACGCACATGACGCTCAACCCCGTCGCCGTCAATTACCAGTGCTGGGCGGCGCGGCGCGCGAGTGCGCATGTCTCGGCTGACGGCATCGTCGACTACGACCGGGACGCGTGATGGCTGAACACCGGCTCACATTTCCCACCACCGAGGACGAGATCCGCAGGCTCCGCGCGGGCGACCTCGTCACCGTCGACGGCCACATCATCGGCATCCGCGACCGCACGCAGGTGCGGATCTTCGACCAGGGCGTCGCGCCGCCGTGGGATCTCAACGGCGCTTTCCTCCTCCACACAGCGCCGAACGTCCGCAAGCGCGACGACGGCACGTACGAGCCGATGTGCGTGGGCACGACGACCTCGGCGCGCATGGTGCGGTTCACCGAGCCGCTCGGCGCGGAGTACGGCGTGCGCGCGATCTGCGGGAAGGGCGGCCTGCCGGACGAGGCGATCGAACCGATGCGCAAGCACGGCATGGTCTACTTCGCGATCGTCGGCGGCGCGGCGGCGCTGGAGACGACCCAGATCGAGGAGATCGAGGACGTCGCCTGGGAGGAGCTCATGCCCGAGTGCCTCTGGAAGTTCCGCGTCAAGGACTTCGGGCCGCTCTGGGTTGGCATCGACTCGCACGGCAACTCGATGTTCCACGACGTCCAGGAGCAGGCGACGAAGAAACTGGAGGAGCTGTATGAGCGCATCTGAGTTCGACCTCGATCTCGGTCTGCCGCCGCGGAACGGCGGCCTGACGCACGTCATGGACAAGGGCCTCGGACCGCGGGCGGTCGAGGATCTCCTGGAGACCGCCGGTGCGTACATCGACATCGTGAAGCTCGGCTGGGGCACGGGCATCGTGACTCCGAATCTCGGCCGCAAGCTCGAGCTCTACCGCGAAGCCGGAAAGCCCGTCGTCTGCGGCGGGACGTTCTTCGAGGTCGTCTACGCACGCGACAAGCTCGACGAGTACCGCGCGTGGCTCACGAAGCACGGCTTCACGCACGTCGAGATCTCCGACGGCGTCGTCGACATGCCGCGCGAGCGCAAGCTCGAGCTCATCGGTGAGCTCGCCCAGGACTTCACGGTGCTCTCCGAGGTCGGCTCGAAGGACGCGGACGAGATCTTTGCGCCGTACCAGTGGGTGGAGTGGATCACCGAGGAGCTCGCCGCCGGGGCCTGGAAGGTGATCACCGAGGGTCGCGAAGGCGGGACGGCGGGCATCTACCGGCCGAGCGGCGAGATGCGGACGGGGCTCGTCGACGAGATCGTGCACGGCGTCGCGCTCGGCGACCTCATCTTCGAAGCACCGCAGAAGTCCGCCCAGGCGTGGTTCGTAACGCACTTCGGCCCCGAGGTGAACCTCGGCAACATCCCGCCGGACGAGGTGATCCCGCTCGAGACCTTGCGCCGCGGCCTTCGCGCCGACACGCTAAAGGAGGTACTGCTTGGCGATCAGCAGCCCGCCTAGGGAGGTTCCGCTCGGACGCGCGGAGGAGCTGTCGGCCGAGGAGCTGATCCTCGCCGCGTACGAGCGCTTCGGCGACAGGCTCTGCCTCACGTGCTCCTGGCAGAAGCAGTCGTCCGTGCTCGTGCACATGGTGGCCGAGCTCGGTCTCGCGATCGACATCGTCGAGCTCGACACGCATCTCTTCTTCCGCGAGTCGTACGAGACGCGCGAGCGGCTGGTCGAGCGCTACGGGATCGAGCTCATCCGTCCGGAGATCCCGACCGTCGCCGAGCAGCACCGGCGCGAGGGCCCGAACCTCTGGGAGCGCGACCCCGACCGCTGCTGCCACATCCGCAAGGTCGAGCCGCTCATCCGCGCGCTCCAGCCGTACGACGCTTGGATCTCCGGCATCCGGCGGGACCAGTCGCCGAGCCGCGTCGACACGCCGCAGATGGTCTGGTCCGACCGCTACCGGGTGTGGAAGCTCCACCCGCTCGCCGGCTGGGACGAGAAGCGCGTGTGGTCCTACGTCGCCGCCAACGAGATCCCGTACAACCCGCTCCACGATTCCGGGTACCGTTCGATCGGCTGCATTCCCTGCACGAAGCCGATCGCACCTGACGAGGAAGAGCGCGCAGGCCGCTGGGCAGGATCGGACAAGCTCGAGTGCGGCATTCATCTCGATGACCAGACAGGAAAGGACGCATGAGCGAGCACATTTATGCCCATGAGCACCCTGAGTCGGA
>JBKJWA010000021.1:0-12780 GCA_046716705.1 Gaiellaceae bacterium | reverse complement strand
TCCGACGAGGCCGTCGCGCCTGGCTCGTCGGGGTGGCCGCGCTCGCGCTCGTCGGCTTTCTCTACTACCGGCCGGTGAAGGCGTACGTCCGGGCGCAGGACGCGCTTCAGGAACGCGCGGCAGAGGTGCGCCAGCTGTCCGCCGAGCGGACGAAGCTCCGCCGGCGGCTGAGGCTCGACGGAACGCCGGCCACGCTCGTGCGGGAGGCTCGGAGGCTCGGGCTCGTCCGGCCGGATGAGCGCCTCTTCATCGTCAAGGGCATCGACGCCTGGCGACGAGCGCGGGCCGCCGAACGTGCCGACAGCGGAGGATGACGACCGTGCGGCGGTCGAGGGCCAGATCGGGCGTCCGGTGCGGGCCTTTCTGCGCGTCGTCGTCCGGTGCCCGTACGGACGGCCCGCGGTAACGGAGCAGGCGCCGTACGCCGCAGACGGCTCGCCCTTCCCGACGACGTACTACCTCACGTGCCCGCACGCGGTCGCTGCCGTCTCGCGGGTCGAGGCGGCGGGTGGTGTCGAGCGCTGGAGCGCCCGGGCGGCCGCGGACGGCGCATTGCGAGCAAGCGTCGAGCGAGCGACCGGAGAGCAACGCGCGCTCCGCAAAGCCCTCGCAGCCGGTCGTGTCGGTCGTGACGAAGGCGCCTCGCTCGAGCTCGGCATCGGAGGCTCGTCGAGTCCGCTGCGGCTGAAGTGCCTTCACGCCCATGTCGCGTTTGCGCTGGCGAGGCCCGGCTACGTCCTCGGCGACCGAATCGTCGCAGAGCTGGAACGGCTGTTTCCCGAAGACGGCTGCTGCTCGCTCTAGCATCAGGGCATGACGCTGAACGTCGAGGTCGCTCGACAGCAGTGGGCGGACGCGTACCGCGATCTCGGCCGCGATCGCGGGATCGACGCGGCCGTGCGCGAACAGGTGGAGACGGTGATCGCCGAGCTGCGGCGGCGCGTCGGCGGCACGTTCACGCTCGGCGAGCTCGCGGCCGCGTACGAGAGCTCGGAGCGGTGGACCCTGACGGCGATCTCCGAGCGCTGCTATCGCCCCGGCTGGATCCGGACGGCCTCGTCCGCCGCCGACGCGGCGTTCCACCTGTACGCGCGGGGAGCGCGCGACTACCAGCCATGAACTCCGCGCAACGTCCGCGGCGGCAGCGCCGCCGCCGCCCTCTGCTGAGAGCGCTGCTCGTCGCTGCGACGCTCGGCGTCGTCTTCGCGCTCGGTGTCGCGCTCGGCCAGTCGACCGCCATCGACCAGACGCCCGAGGGCGCGACGACGCAGACGCGGACGATCGTGCCCGTGGCCGCCACCCGCCAGACGGTGACGGTGACGACGACCGTCACCGCGCCCTGATCGAGGTCGACCGACGCCTGGAGCGGTGGATCGTCGAACATCGCGTCGACTGGCTCGACCCGCTCTTCGTCGGCCTGACGTACGCGGGGACGCACGGCCTACTGTGGATCGCGCTCGGCATCGCCGCAGCCGTCCGGCTCCGCCGCCCGAGCATCGCGTTCGCCGTTCCGGCCGTCGTGCTGCTCGCGGATCTCGCCGCGTCCGGGACGAAGCTCGCCACGGACCGCCGCCGGCCGGAGGACACGTTGGAGGGGATCGACGTGCTCGTGTCGACGCCCTCGACCGCATCATTCCCGTCGGGCCATGCCGCCACGAGCTTTGCGGCAGCCGTCGTGCTCTGCTTCGTGCTGCCGCCACTCGCCCCGGCGTTCCTCGTGCTCGCGACAGCGGTAGCATGCTCGCGGCTCTACGTCGGCGTGCACTTCCCCCTGGACGCGCTCGGCGGAGCGGTGCTCGGAGTTGCCGTGGCTACAGCTCTTCTCCTGCTCGTACGAGCCCTGCGACGATCGCGACCGCAGCGGAGGCCAGGCCTACCCAGAGCCCGATAGCCCGATCGGCCGTTCCGGCGAACTCGTCGGGAATCGACACGATCCTGATGAGCAGGAGGATCGTCGCCGTCGTTGCGAGGACGATGACGATGAGGCTCTCCGGGAGGCTGCGCGGCAGCTCGATCCCCGCTCCTCGTCGCACGGCGAGCAGGACGATCGCAATGCCCAGCACGAAGACGAACTTCCCGAGTGTGCCGGTGTTCCAGCCGAGGACGGACACGGTCGGCCCCTCCGGTCCAGAGCCGGAGTACCAGCCCATGAACGACGAGAGCGCGAGCGTCAGGCCAGCGACCCAGGTCGCCTGGCCGGCAGCCGCCACGAGCGGCGGCGTCTCCGAGGGGCGCGATCGCTCGATCAAAGGCCGAAGAGCGTCTGCACCTGGCTCCAGATCGTCACGGCGAGAACGAGGCTGCCGAGCAGGAGGAGCGCCGCCACGAGCCAGAACCTCCACCGAGCCCGCCGCTGCTCGCGATCGCGGGCGATGCGCGCGGAGCGCCGCTCCCGGTGGAACCGGTATGCGTGCGCCACCGAGGCGGGGTCGTGCTTCGGAGGGTCGTCTAGCTCGGCCGTGTGCCGTGCAGGACGGGCCATGCGGGAAGTGTAAACCGGCGAGTTGCGAAGAGGCGCGTTATCCGACGTCACGCAGGGCTAGACTTCGCGCGTGCGCAGGGTCGGCGCAGCCGTTGTGCTCTTGAGCCTCGCCTTCGCGGGCGTTCTCGCCGCGTCCGTTCTCGCAGGCCCGCAGGCCCGACCCGCGCAGACGGACACGACGACGACCACGGAGACGACGCCGACGACAGGCACGACGGTCACGACGCCGACGCCGCCCCCACCACCGCCGAAGGCGAAGCCGAAACCGACACCAAAGCTCCCCGCGCGCCTTGCCCGCCGTGTTCAGATCGGAGGCATCCACGTCGGCGGCCTGACGCCGGCCGCAGCCCTCGCGGCCGTGAAGGTCGCGGCCCGCTCGCCGCTCGTCGTGACGGTCGACGACGTGCGGATTCCGGTATCGCCGGCGAAGCTCGGGGTGAAGGTGTACGTCGACGCTGCGGTGGCCCGCGCGAGGAGGGCAAAGCCAGGGGCGAAGATCCCCCTGCACGTGACCGTACGCGGCGCGGATGTCCGTGCGTGGGTCGCGAAGCTCGCTGCCAAGCGCGATCGCGAGGTCCGCGACGCGCGGGTCGTGCTCGCCGGCGCCCACCCGCGGGTCATACCCGAGCGGGACGGCTACCGACTCCGCCGCGACCCGACTGTCGCCGTGATCGTCGAGGCGTTGCTCGCGAACCGGAGGGGGCCGGTGAAAGCGGTGGCAGGCCTCGAGCGGGCGAAGGTTCGGAGCGCGTTCTTCACGTCGGCCGTCGTCATTCGCCGCGGCACGAAGAAGCTCGTCTACTACAGGGACAAGGGCGACGGGCTCGAACGCATGCGGACGTTCACCGTCGCCACCGGCACCTCCTCGTACCCGACTCCTCTCGGGAGCTTCGAGATCGTGCAGATGCAGCGGCACCCGTGGTGGTACCCGCCCCCGTCACCGTGGGCGGAGGGCCTGAAGCCGGTTCCGCCAGGCCCCGGCAACCCGCTCGGCACCCGCTGGATGGGCCTCAGCGTGCCCGCGGTGGGCATTCACGGCACGCCTGACGCCGCATCGCTCGGCTACTCGGCCTCCCACGGCTGCATCCGCATGGCGATCCCCTCCGCGGAGTGGTTGTTCAGCAACGTGAAGCTGGGGACGGCGGTGTTCATCGTCTCGGCCTGATGGCGTCGGCGCTGCGACGCGCCGGCCAGGTGCTGGCGATCGCCGTCGTCCTCGCGCTGCTCGGGGTGCTCGTCTGGCGGGTGGTGCGCGACTCCGAGGGTGGGGCCGCCGACGCGCTGCGCCGCGGCGACCATCCGCCCGCGCCGGCGTTCGACCTCGAGCGGCTGGACGAGCCAGGCCGCCTCCAGCTCTCCTCGCTCCGCGGGAAGGCCGTCGTCCTGAACTTCTGGGCCTCGTGGTGCCTCCCGTGCAAGGAGGAAGCGCCGCGGCTCGAGGCCGCCTGGCAGAAGTGGCGGTCGAAGGGGGTCGTCGTGGTGGGCATCGACGCGAACGACTTCAAGTCGGATGCACGCCGTTTCGCCCGCCGCTACAAGCTCACGTATCCGCTCGTCCATGACGGCCCGGGAGACCTGCTCGACGACTACGGCCTTTTCGCGTTCCCCGAGACGTTCTTCGTCCGACCCGACGGCCGGCTCGCGTCGTGGGAGCAGGGCGAGCTCAGCGAAGCCGAGATCGAGGCGGGGATCCGGGAGGCGCTCGCGACGTGAGAATGTGTTTCTGGACCGCGGTGATGCTTCTCCTGCTTACGCCCGCTTCGACCGCGGTGGCGAGCGAGGCGGAGCCGACCCTGGCCGAGATCGAGAGCGAGGTCGTGTGTCCCACGTGCCACACGACGCTCGACCAGTCGTTTGCTCCGGTGGCCAACCGCATGCGAACGTTCATCCGCGCGCGCATCGCCGCCGGCGACACGAAGTCGGAGATCAAGCGGAAGCTGGTCGACGACTTCGGCGAGCAGGTGCTCGCCTCACCTCCGAAGCGTGGCTTCAACCTCCTCGCCTGGGTGCTCCCGCCCGTTCTCGTCGTCCTCGCGGGAGCGATGCTCGCTGTGCTGGCGGTGCGGTGGAGCCGCCGGCGGGATCCGGCCAACGGCGAGGACGCGCCGCCGCCCGACCCTGCGCTCGACCGGCGTATCGACGACGAGCTCGCTCGCCTCGAGGGGTAGGGTGTCCGCCGGCAGCGTCGTCTTCGCGTTCCTCGCCGGCCTCATCTCGATCGTCACGCCGTGCGTGCTGCCGCTCGTCCCCGGGTACCTCTCGGCCGTCTCCGCGGTCGAGCCGCACCGCCTCGGCGAGCCCGGGATCGCGCGGCGGGTGCTCGTCTCCAGCGTCCCGTTCTTCGTCGGCTTCACGGTCGTGTTCGTCGCGCTCGGGGCCGGCGCGGCGGCGCTCGGCGGCATTCTCCCTCCCGATCGCCGCACGGAGGTAGCCGGGCTGATCACGGTGGTGTTCGGGCTCGCGTTCCTGGGCCTGCTACCGATCCCGGAGCGCGTGCTCGCGCCCGCGTTGGTGGACTCCGCTCGCCGGCGCGGCGCTGTGTTCCTGGGAGCGGCATTCGCGGTGTGCGCGGCGCCCTGCGTCGGCCCCATCCTCGGCTCCGCGCTCGCGCTCGCCAGCCGCTCGAGCACCGTCTTGCAAGGCTCGCTGCTCCTTGTCGTGTACTCGCTGGGGCTGTCGCTGGGCTTCCTCCTGGCCGGTATCGGCTTCGTGCGGGCGATGAGCGCGTTTCGGTGGTTGCGTGATCGCTATCGCTACGTCCAGTGGGTGAGCGGCGTCCTGCTCGTCGTCCTCGGCCTGATGCTCTTCTTCCACCGCGACTACTGGCTGCGCGTGATGGCCAACCGCGTGCTCGAGCTCTTCGGCGTCGAGGGCCCCTAGATCCGGACCGGCTCGAGCTCGAGTGACCCGGCGCCGACCCGCTCTTCGGCCCGGCGAACCTGATCGAGCACGGACGAGACGTCGACGCCGCGGTGGGCGGGCGCATACGGGGAGAGCCGCCGGTGCGCCTTCTCCAGCTGGCTGGCGCAGCCGATCCGCCGACCGCGGCCCGCTTGGTACCAGGCGACGGCGACGTGGACGAGGCCCTGGCAGAAGTCGCGCTCTTCGGGAGGGGCGGAGCGCCACGCCGTCTCGAGCTCCTCGTGCGCGGCGAAGTACTCGCCCCGACGCAGCAGCTCGAGCCCCTCGGCGAGCGCGGCATCGTTCACGAGGTTGCTACGCTCACGCCGTGGCGACGATCCTGCTGGCGGGGGTCGATCTCTTCTTCCGCGGCAAGCTCGACGTGCTGCTCGCGGGCCATCAGCTCGTCACGACGGACACGGTCGAGGCGCCCGAGCTCGTGATCGCGGACATCTCCCGCATCGAGCCGAACGAGGTCGCCGACGCGTATCCCGACATCCCGATCGTCGGCTTCACGAGCCATACGGACACCGCCGGACTGCGTCGCGCGCACGAGGCGGGCTTCGACCAGGTGCTCGCGAAGTCGGCGCTCGTGGAGCGGGCGCCTCACGTGATTGAGGAGCTGCTCTCGCCGGTAGAGTGAATCGCTCTTAGGAGCCGTCGTGACGTACATCATTGCTGAGCCCTGCATCGACATCAAAGACCGGTCGTGCGTGGACGTTTGTCCCGTCGACTGCATCCACGAGTACGAGCGCATCCTCGTCATCGACCCCGAGGAGTGCATCGACTGCTTCGCTCCGGACGAGCAGCTGCTGACGACGTACGGCGTGCGGTCGTTCGCGGAGATGGAGAACCAGGCCGTGCGTGTCCTAACGGACAGCGGCTTCAAGCCCGCTCTCGTCAAGCGCTTCCGGCGCAAGCCGCTTGTGAACGTCACCTTCGCACCCGCGTTCGAGGAGCGCGACCGTTACGGCGGCACGCGATTGACAACTCGCAACATCTCGCGCTTTCGCCGGACGGTCAAGGCCACGCCCACGCACTCTTGGATCCTCGCGGACGGCCAGAAGACGAGCTCCCTCGCCGTCGGGCAGTTCGTCCCGTCGATGCGCGCGCTCCCCAAGCGCGACTCTGACAGCCACCGCCTCGGCGTTCTCCACGGTCTTGTCTACGGCGACGGCGCCTGGAACAAGCAGGAAGTTCGTTCGGGGGAGCACCTTCACTACGTGCAGCTCTACGGTGAGCGAGTAGCCCGTTTCCGGGACTACTTCGATCAGGTGAACTTCTCGGCCTGTCGGGACGCCCACCCGGGCTACGCGGGGACGGGCGTCGTCCGCGCTGCCGTCAACCTCAAGCGTTCGTTGCCCGAGACCGGCGACCGCGAGTACATCGCCGGCTTCGTCGACGGGTGGCTTGCGGCCGACGGAGATCCAACCAGGGCGGGATCCTGGCGGCTGCGCTCGACCGACCACGAGGCGCTCGCGTGGCTCGAGGGCGTCGCGCCGTACGCGGGCTTCGTCGTCGTCGGGTCAGGTGAAGAAGGGAACCGCGAAACGAACTTCGGCGTTCGCAGCAGATCGATCCGGTGGCTCTACCTCGCGACACGCGAGACGTTCTGGCGTGTCATGTCCGTCGAGCCCGTCGAGGCCGACGAAGCGGACACGTTCTGCGCCGTCGTGCCGGAGAAGCACGCGTTCACGCTCGCGGGTGGGATCTACAGTAGGAACTGCGGGGCATGCGAACCGGAGTGCCCGGTGGAGGCGATCTTCCCCGAGGATGCGCTGCCCGAGAAGTGGGAGCCGTTCGTGAAGATCAACTACGCCTTCCCGGACGCCGGCGAGATCAACAAGCTCACCGACGAGTACGCGCTCGAGCACAACGTCCAGAACGAGCCGATCGCGTAGCTCGTGGAGCTCGAGCGGCTCGACCACGTTGCGCTCTGGGTCGAAGACCGTGATGCGATCGCGGACTTCGCGAGCGCTCACCTCGGGATGCACGTCATCGAGCGAACGGACCGGTTCACGCTCGTCGGCTCGCACGCCCGCCACGGCAAGCTGACGCTGTTCGCAGAGGCGCCGGGCCGAGAGGCCGGGCCACTGGCCGAGATCGGCCTGCGCGTGACGAGCCTCGACCAAGCTGTCCAGGCGCTGCCGGAAGGGCACGAGGAGCGGTTCGAGATCTGCGACGGCCTCTGGATCCGCCTTGTCGAGGCCGAGACCGACGTCGAGTATGACCTCCATCACGTCGCGCTCACGACGTCAGACCCGGACAGAGCAGCCGACGCCTGGGAGGCGCTCGGCATGAAGCGCGCGGGTGAGGGGCAGCTGGAGGTGGCGGGCTCGTACATCGAGCTCTGGCCCGGCGATCCGGGCGTTCCGGAACGGCCGCTGCTCAACCACCTCGGCGTGCTCGTCGAGTCCGCTGACGACTGGCGGGCGCGCGCTGAGGCGGTCGGCGCAGAGATCGCAGACGTCGTCGACGCGCCGAACACGTACGCGGTGTTCGTGTGGGGCCCCGAGCGCGTGAAGCTCGAATACGTCGAGCACAAGCCCGGCTTCTCCCTCGAGTGACGGTCACGATCGCCGGCGCGGGCATGGCCGGTCTCGTCGCGGCGGCTCGTCTCCGCGAGCTCGGTCTGGCGTCCGCGATCCTCGAGAAGGGCGACCGGCCGGGAGGGTCGATGCTCCTCTCGAGCGGCGTCATCTGGCGCCACCGCACGGTCGAGGACTTTCGGCGGGAGTGCCCCGGCGGCGACGCCGAGCTGCAGGCGCTCGTCTTCGAGCAGTTGGACGAGCGCCTCGACTGGCTCGAGTCGCTCGGCGCCACAGCCACGGCTCGCGACACGCCGAATCCCCGTACGACCGGCAGGCGCTTCTCGCCCGCTGGTCTCGTCGCCGCGCTGCAGCGGAAGGCCGGCGACGTCAGGCTCGGCGAGCCGCTCGGTGAGCTCGGTGACGAGCCCGTCGTCCTCGCCACCGGCGGGTTCGGCGCGGCGTTCGCCCGGCGGCTGTCGCTGCCCCTGCGCGCGAGCCCCTGGAGCGAAGGCGACGGCTTCGATCTCGCGCGCCGGCGAGGTGCGGCCCCGACGCGCGGGATGGACGAGTTCTACGGCCGGGCGCTGCCGGCGCCTCCGGCTCGGGTGGGCGAAGCCGATTTCGTGGGGCTCGCTCAGGTGTACGGCCGTTACGCTCTTGTGCTGGACGAAACGGGCGCCGCCATCGCGAGCGCCCCGTGCGCCTGGCACGAGAACGATCTCGTGCAGGCGATCGCGCGGAGGCCAGGAGGTCGCGCGTGGTATCTCGTCGCGGAGGAGACGCTCGACCTCGCCGCCGGTGACGTGACCGTCCGCGAGCGGATCGAAGCCGCCCGCGCGGCCGGGGGACGGTCGTTTCCCCGGAGGAGCTCGCGTTTCCGGTGCCGGCCGGGTACGTGCTGGCCGTGCACGTCACCGCATCGGTCACGCACACGATCGGCGGCGTCGCGGTCGACCGTGGAGCGCGCGTCCTCGACGAAGGGGGCTACCCGATCGAAGGCCTCTACGCGGCCGGTGCCGACGTGGGCGGCGTCGCGACCGGCGGCTACTCGAGCGGCCTCGCGGCCGCGCTCGTGCTCGGGTGCGTCGCCGCGGAGTCCGTAGCGGGCTAGAGGAGCTCCAGCTGAAGCGCTGGCTCTCGCGGCTTCAGCCGTCGGCCGCGAGGGAACGGGCGCTCGCTCCGCGCCGCCGCGACGAGCTCGCGGACGCGCTTCTCCGTCGCGCGGGGCGGATACGCGCGCGTGCCGTAGAGCCGTTCGTAGAACGGCGCGAGATCGGGCCAGTCGACGGCGAGATGGGAGAGAAAGTGCTCGCGCGTCCCCGGCCGGAGATTGAGGACGCTCGCCCAGACGTGGGTTGCACCTGCGTCACGGGCCGCCTCCACGACCGCCCGCAACTGGTGCGGCAGGTCGGAGATGCCGGGCAAGACAGGCGCGACGGCGACACCCGCTTCTACTCCCGCCTCGCGGAGCACGGCGAGAGCCCTGAGCCGCTGCCGCGGTGGCGCCGTGCCAGGCTCCGTGCGGCGCCATACCTCCTCGTCGAGCGTCGGCACCGAGAAGCTCACGCTCACGCGCGCACGGACGGCTGCCTCGGCGAGGACGTCGACGTCGCGCACGATCAGCGGCCCACGTGTGACGACGTGGAACGGGTTCGACGCCTCCGCCAGCGCTTCGAGGCAATCCCGGGTGAGCCGGTACCGCCCCTCGGCGGGCTGATACGGATCGGTGGCGGCGCCGATAGCAATGGACTCGCCGCGCCAGGACTTTCGCGCAAGCTCCCGCCGGAGAACGTCGGCGACGTTCACCTTGACGCGGATCGAGTCGCCGTAGCGCTCGCCTGACGGACGATCCGCCCGCTGCTCGAACGCCCTCACGTAACAGAACGTGCAGCGGTGCACGCAGCCCATGTAGGGGTTGAGCGACCAGGCGAACGGCATGCCTTTCACACGGTTGAGCGCGGTCTTGCACGGCTCCTCACGGTATTCCGCCCCCACGCAGGCACAATAGAACATATGTTCGTCTAGGGCAAGGGAAGGCCGAGCTTCTCGGCTACCCAGCGAAGCGCCTCCGCGAGATCGCCGACCATGTCCTCTCGGAGCGTCGAGCCCGGCGGCGTCCATGCGGGTGGCGGCTTCGGCGCCTCGAGGGCGAGGATTCCGGCGGTCGCCGCGGCGTAGGCGGGCTCGTCGGGGAAGTCGAGCGCGGGAACCACTCCACCCTCGACGCGGACGCTCAGCACAGCGAATGCGACGTCGGTCCACCGCGAGCCCTGCACGCAGGCGCCCCAGTCGACGAGCACCGACCGGCCGTCCGCGAACGCGACGTTCCCGCTGTATACGTCCCCGTGGACGAGCTCGTCTCCCTCGACTACGGCGGCGGCCTCGGCTGCGGCCAGCACGGGAAGCGCATCGTCGAGCCACTTCCGCGAGCAGAGCCCGAGGCCGAGGAGCGGCCGCGGATCCGCACGGATCAGCTCCCAGCGCCGCGGTTGTTTTAGGGCGGGCAGGCCAGGGGGCAACGGCGACGCGGCGATCTGCTCCAGGGCGGCGAAGAGCGGCGTGACATCCTGCGGATACGGAGGCGGCCAGCGCGCGTCCTCGAGCAGCTCGATCGCGAGGACTGCCCGGTCGCCGTTGTCTGCAAACCCTACGAATCCGGGTAGAAAGGGTCCGTGGACGTGTTGGTAGACCATCGCCTCCCGGCGCAGCATGTGCAGCGAGCCCTCGTCTTCCGCCTGCTTGACGAAGGCGTGCCCGTCCGCCGTCTCGACGCGCCACCGTTCGGATCGTGTGTAGCCGCCCACGCTGCGGCGCTCGAAGGAGCGCGGCTGCGCGCCGAGCGCGGCCGTGACGAGCTCGAGGTCGGGCTGCGACATCACGCTCTCCTATACTGACGCCGAGCATCTTGGAAGACGAGCTGCCGCCCAGTACCTGGGCCCCGGAGGACGGGGCGTGAGCGAGCTGGGCCGCATCGTCGCGGTTCTCCTGCTCGTGCTCGGGAACGCGATCTTCGTGGCGGCGGAGTACGCGCTCGTGACAGCGCGCCGCAGCCGCCTCGAGCCGCGGGCGGTGGACGGCAGCCGCGCGGCGACGACCGCGCTCAGGCTGATGGACGAGCCGGTGCGGTTCATCAGCACCGTGCAGGTTGGCATCACGATCTTCGGGATCATGCTCGGTGCCATCGGCGGCCCGCTCGTCTCCGATCTCTTCGGCGGCATTCCCGGCTGGCTCGCCTTTGCGATCGCGTTTCTCGTGCTGACGTACCTCTCGGTCGTTCTCGGAGAGCTCGTGCCGAAGGCGATCTCCCTCCAGAAGGCCGAGGCCGTCGCGCTCGTGCTCGCGATACCGCTCGACTGGCTCGGACGCGTCGCGTACCCCGTCGTGTGGGTGCTCCAGAAGTCCGCGGACGCTGTCACCCGCATCTTCGGGATCGAGCCGGCGCCAGCCGGGATGCTCGCGCACACGACGGAGGACATGCGCATGATCGTGGCCCACGCCGAGGAGTCGGGGGAGCTCGAGGTGGAGGAGCGCGAGATGCTCTACAAGGTCTTCGACTTCGCCGACAAGGAGGTGGCCGACGTCATGGTGCCGCGGCCCGAGGTGGTCGCGCTGTCGATCGATCTTCCCGCGGAGGAGTGCCTCGCGGCGGCGATGGAGGCGCCGTACACCCGCTATCCCGTCTACCGCGACTCGCTCGACACCGTCGTCGGCATCCTCCACATCCGCGACCTCATGCGCGAGGGCAACGCACAGGGAGGCTACGACAAGGTGAACGTGGAGGGACTGCTGCGGCCGGCGCACGTCGTGCCGGAGACGAAGGACCTCGCGGCGCTGCTCCACGACTTCCGGCGCACCAAAGAGCACCTCGCCGTCGTCGTCGACGAGTACGGCACGACGGAGGGGATCGTCACGCTCGAAGACCTGCTCGAGGAGATCGTGGGCGAGATCGAGGACGAGTTCGACCTTCCCGACGAATCCGTCGAGAGGCTTCCGGACGGCCGCATCCGCATCTCGGGCACGTTCTCCGTCGATGACTTCAACGAGGAATTCGGCCGGCAGCTACCCGTCGACGACTACCACACGATGGCGGGCTTCGTCTTCGGCCTCCTCGGCCGTGCTCCCGAGGCCGGCGACGAGGTGGCGCACGACAGCACACGCTTCACCGTGGTCGACGTCGAGGGCACGCGGATCGAGCGCCTCGAGGTGGAGTTCACCGCGGTTGAGCCCGCGCCCGACGACGCGACGACCGAAGACTGAGAGGGCTCCCGGTCGGGAGCCCTCTCAGTAGTGCTTCTGAGGTTCGTCCCTACGGAGCGAGGACGATTGTCGAGCGCTCGTCGACGCAGGCCGACTCAGTCGACGCGGTCTCCTGAAACTCGATCCACGCTTGGTGGGTCCCCGGGTGGAGCTCTTCCGAGATCCAGTTGAAGCCGTGCGTATCGTCGGTCTCCTCGACCTGGGAGGTCTCGACATCTGAGTCGCCGCCGACGTTGACGACGGTGCCGTCGATCACGGCCCTGGTGTCCGCCTCGGGTGACGTCCCATCTCCACTCCGTTCCCACGAGCCCTGGAACATGATCAGCACCCGATCGTGGACCGCGGTCGTCTGGAAGGTCACGCGCGTCTCGGTGATCTCCGTCCACTCGGACGACGTCGTGTAGTGGTCGTCATTCGAGTTCCTCGCGACCCACTTCGAGACCTTCCCCGAGACCTGGGACTCGGTCGAAACTGACACGATCCTCAGCCCTGCTACGCCGGGGAGCGCTCAGACGAGAAACGCGCCCGCCGCCATGGCTGCGTAAAGCTGATGCGATCATCGCACAGTTCGCGGACGGTGGCGACGGTCCTTCGCGCTACGAGAGGGCG
>JBKJWA010000020.1:0-2642 GCA_046716705.1 Gaiellaceae bacterium | reverse complement strand
CTCGGCCGGATCACGCCGATCGTCCGCTCCTTCGTCTCCATTCCCGCCGGCGTGTTTCGCCATCCGCTCGGGCGCTACATGCTCTTGACGTTCGTCGGCTCGACGCTGTGGTGTCTCGCGTTCGCGGGTATCGGCTGGGCCGTCGGCGAGAACTGGGAGGACTTCCACCACGCGTTTCGCTACGTCGAGTACGTCGTCGCCGGCCTGATCCTGGTCGGGCTGGGGTATGCCGTGCTCCGCTGGCGCTCATCTACACTCAAGCGGCGTGCCTCGGATTCCTCTCTTTAAGCCCGCGGCGCAGTACGGACCTCTTCTCCCCGAGCTGAAGCAACGGCTCTGCGACGTGCTGGACGGCGGCGAGTTCATCCTCGGCCCGAACGTCCGCGCGTTCGAGGAGGAGGCTGCCGCGTACCTCGGCGTGCCACGGACGATCGGTGTCGCAAACGGGACGGATGCGATCGTGCTCGTGCTGCGCGCGCTCGAGATCGGCCCTGGTGACGAGGTCGTCTGCCCGGCCTTCACGTTCTACGCGACGGCCGAGGCGATCGCGAGCGTCGGCGCAACCCCGGTCTTCGCCGATATCGATGCGGCGACGCTCAACCTCGATCCGGCCGACGTCGAGCGACGCGTGACGCCCAGGACACGCGCGATCATGCCGGTGCACCTGTTCGGCCGTCCCGCGACGCTCGAGGAGGTGACAGCGCTCGGCGTACCGCTCATCGAGGACGCTGCACAAGCCTTCGGCGCCCGCGGCGTCGCAACGACCGGCGTCGCATCGACGTTCAGCTTCTACCCCACGAAGAACCTCGGTGGCATCGGCGACGGCGGCCTCGTCGCGTGTCTCGACGACGAGCTCGCCGAGCGTGTGCGGATGCTCCGCTTCCACGGCTCCCGCGACAAGCGCGACTTCCACTACGTCGGCACGAACTCGCGGCTGGACGAGCTCCAGGCCGCCGCGCTCCGGCTCTTCCTCGAGCACCTCGACGGCTGGAACGCGCAGCGCCGCGAGGCCGCAGCACGGTACGCGGAGCTGGGGCTCGGCGAGCTCGTCGACTTGCCGGCCGACGACGGCGCGCACGTCTACCACCTCTACGTCGTGCGCACGCCCGAGCGCGCTCGGATCGCGGCTGCGCTGGCCGAGGCCCACATCGGGAACGCCTCGTACTACCTGACGCCGCTCCACCTCCAGCCCGCCCTTCGCTACCTCGGCTGGAGCGAGGGCTCGCTGCCCGAGACCGAGCTTGCCGCCCGCGAGAACCTCGCGCTGCCGATGTGGGCCGGCATCGACGCCGAGACGCAGGAGCGGGTCGTCGCCACCGTTCGCGGCGCGGTCACCGTCGGAGTCGCGTCGTGATCAACCGGCACCGCATCTGGCAACTGCTCGCGGACGCCTGCCTGATCGTCGCCGCCTGGTACCTCGCCTTCCGGCTCCGCTTCGACACGCCCCGCATCCCGCCCTACTACGAGGATCTGCTCTGGCGTTCACTGCCGATCGTCGTCGTCGTCCAGCTGGCGATCTTCTTCCTCTTCGGCTTCTACAACCGCTGGTGGCGCTACGTGTCGACGCGCGACATGTGGACGCTCGTGCGCGGCGTGTCCGTCGCGTGTCTTGTCTCGAGCCTGGTCGTGTACTTCGCGGCGCCGGTGGAGCAGATCCGGCTGCCGCGGTCGATCGCGATCATGGACTGGCTGCTGCTCCTGGCATTCGTGGCCGGCTCGCGCATGCTCGCCCGGACGATCCTCGAGCGCCCGTCGACGAAGGGCATCGTCGCGCGCGGCAAGGAGGTGATCGTCGCCGGCGCGGGCGACGCCGCTCAGGTGATCGTCAAGGAGATGTTGAAGTCGCCGTCGCAGGGCGCCACGCCCATCGGCCTCGTCGACGACGACCCTCGCAAGCAGAACCTCCGCATCCACGGCGTCCGTGTCCTCGGCACAACCGGCGATCTCCCCAAGATCCTCCGCGAGCAGCACCCAGACGAGGTGATCATCGCGATGCCGTCGGCAACCGGTGAGACGCGGCAGAAGGTGGTCGACGCGGCGCGCGCCGCCGGCGTTCCCGTGAAGACGCTGCCTGGGCTCCACGAGATGATCGCGGGGGACGTCGATCTCGCCCCGCAGATCCGCCCCGTGCAGGTGGAGGACGTGCTCGGCCGCGAGCAGGTCGAGGTCGACCTCGAGTCGGTGGCGAAGTACCTTGCCGACGAGACCGTGCTCGTCACCGGCGCCGGCGGGTCGATCGGGGCGGAGCTCTGCCGCCAGATCGCACGCATCGGCTGCAAGCGGCTGATCCTCGTGGAGCAGGGTGAGACGCCGCTGTTCGAGATCGAGCGCGAGCTCGTCGACGAGCGCGGCTTCCCGCCCAGCGTGCCGGTGCTGGCCGACGCGGGCAACCGACAGAAGATGCGGCAGGTGTTCGAGCGCTACACCCCCGGCGTCGTTTTCCACGCCGCCGCGTACAAGCACGTCCCGCTCATGGAGGCGAACCCGCTCGAGTCGGTACGCAACAACACGCTCGTGACGCGGACGATGGCCGAGGTGGCGATCGAGTTCGAGACGCGCCGCTTCGTCCTCGTGTCCACCGACAAGGCCGTGAACCCGAAGACCGTGATGGGCCAGTCGAAGGCGCTCTGCGAATGGATCGT
>JBKJWA010000019.1:0-6968 GCA_046716705.1 Gaiellaceae bacterium | reverse complement strand
CGCTAGGACGCATCGCGAAACTGCGCTCGCTGGTGTCAGACACCGTATTGGTGCAAGTGGACGGGGGCGTTTCCGCGGAGAACGCGGCCGGTATCCGCGAGGCCGGGGCGGACCTGCTCGTCGCAGGCAGCGCCGTCTTCTGGCAGGACGAGCCCGGTGCGGCCTACCTCGACCTGGCGGCGATGGTCGCCGAGGTGCCGGGATGACGTCCAGCTCCCGCCCGAGACCGGAGAACCACGTGATCGTGCTCTTCGGGGCGACGGGCGACCTCTCCAAGCGCAAGCTCCTGCCGGGCCTCTTCAACCTCCACTGCGCCGCCCTCATGCCCGAGGACTACCGCGTGATCGGCGTCTCGCGTCCTGCGAGCGCGCTCACCGACGAGGAGTTTCGCCGGCGTGCGCACGACGCCGTCGAGGAGCGCGGCATGCGTGAGGCGGCCGGGCCCGAGTGGGACGAGTTCGTCGCCCGCCTCTCCTTCGCGCCCGCAGACGCAGACGACCCCGCGGAGCTCGTCCGGGCAGTCGAGGAGGCGGAGCGGGAGATCGGCGGCGAGCCGCGCCGCGTCTATCACCTCGCCATCCCGCCGGCGGCCTTCTCCGCAACCGTGGCGATGCTCGGCGACACGGGCCTCGCCGAGCGCGCGTGCATCATCGTCGAGAAGCCGTTCGGCACCGATCTCGAGAGCGCCAGGGAGCTCAACGCGGCGGTCCACGCGGTCTTCGGCGAGGCCGACGTCTTCCGCATCGACCACTTCCTCGGCAAGGAGTCGGTCGAGAACATCCTCGCCCTGCGCTTCGCGAACGGCCTCTTCGAGCCGATCTGGAACAGAGATCACGTCGACCACGTCCAGATCGACGTCCCCGAGACGCTCACCGTCGCGGGCCGCTCCGGCTTCTACGAGCAGACCGGCGCCTTCCGCGACATGGTCGTCACCCATCTCTTCCAGGTCCTCGGCTTCATCGCCATGGAGCCGCCCACGGCGCTCACCCAGAAGGCCGTGCGCAACGAGACCTCGAAGGTGTTCGACTCGATGAAGCCGATCGATCCCGAACGCGTCGTTCGAGGCCAGTACAAGGGCTACCGCAAGGAGGAGGGCGTCGACCCGAATTCCGAGACCGAGACGTTCGTCGCGCTCGAGGTCGGGCTCGACAACTGGCGCTGGGCGGGCGTGCCGTTCTTCCTCCGCACGGGGAAGTCGCTCGCCAAGAGCTGTCAGGTGATCACGCTCGCCTTCCACGAGCCACCGCTGCGCATGTTCACGCTCGCGAGCGAGACGGCTCCCACGGCCCGGCCGAACGAGCTCGTGATCGACTTCAAGGACCCGGGCTCGATCTCCGCGATGTTCCTCGCAAAGAAGCCGGGCCCGGACATCGAGCTGCGCGAGGTGGCGATGAAGTTCGACTACGACAGCGCGTTCGAGCGGCGTGAGCTCGAGGGATACGAGCGCCTCGTGCACGACGCGATGCTCGGCGACCAGACGCTGTTCACGCGCGGCGACGGCATCGAGCGGCTCTGGCAGGTCTCGGAGCCGCTGCTGGAGGATCCGCCGAAGCTCGAGCTGTACGAGCCGGAGTCGTGGGGGCCGGAGTCGGTGGAGGAGCTCATCTCGCCGCGGACGTGGCACCTCTCCTCCGAGCGGGCGCGCTGATGTCGGACCGCGCGTGGCAGGTGATGGTCACCGCCGGTGTGGGGCTTGCGCTGCTCGTGGCTCTGCGTATTGTGCTTGGCGTCGTCTTCGAGCGTGTGGTGAGCAGGGCGGCGAAGAAGAAGTCGCCCGACCACGTCGCCCGGCTTCGCACTCGGTTCACGGTCCTCCGGCGAGTGATCCTCGCGTTCGTCTCCGTCGTCGTGCTCTGGAGCGTGCTCGAGATCTTCCCGGCAACGGAGCAGATCGCGCGAACGCTGCTCGCGTCGAGCGCGTTCGTCGCGCTCGTCATCGGCGTGGCGTTCAGCGTGCCGCTCGGCAACATCGGCGCGGGCGTTCTCCTCAGCCTCAGTCAGCCCGCACGCATCGGCGACCGCATCACGGTCGGCGACGTGACGGGGACGGCGGAGGAGATCACGCTCATCCACACGATCGTTCGCACCGACCAGGGCCTCACGGCGTTCGTGCCGAACTCGCAGATGATCACCTCGACCGTCGTCAACCGTTCGCTCGACGATCCACGGAGGCTCGTGTCCATCCGTCTGCCGGTGGCGATCACGGCACCCGTGGAAGAGGCCCGCCGGGTGCTCCTGCGTGTCGTCGGCGAGGTGGGCGAGACCAGCGTCGAGGACGCCAGCGTTGCCGTGATCGACGTCGCGGAACGGACGACGTGGCTGTCGGTCACCGCCTACGCCCCGCGCGCTACGGAGGTGGACCGCATTGCGGCGGAGCTGCGCGAGCGGGCGCTGCAGGCGCTCTCGGCCGAGGGCCTCCTTCCTGAGTAGCCTGATGACATGCGCCGTGTCCGCTTTCCGCCGAGCCCCACTGGCTCGCTCCACGTCGGCAACGCGCTTACCGCCACGGCCAACCGCGCATTCGGTGACTGGCTCCTGCTTCGGATCGACGACACGGATCCGTCACGCAACGTGGATGACGGCGAGCGCGAGATCCTCCGTGACCTCGAGTGGCTGGGTATCACGTGGGATGAAGGGCCCGTGCGGCAGAGCGACCGCCAGGATCGCTACCGCGCCGCAGCGGAGCACCTCGGCAGCGATCGGTTCGGGAAGACCACGCTCCTGCGCCCGGACGGGACCGCGACCTACCATCTCGCCTCCGTGGTCGATGACATCGACTTTCAGATCACGCACGTCATCCGTGGCTCCGACCACCGTCCAAACGAGCAGCTGCACCGAGAGCTGACAGAGGCGCTCGGTGCGAAGCCGCCCGAGTACATCCATCACGGGCTGGTGCTCGGCCCGGGTGGCGGCAAGCTCTCGAAGCGGGAGGCGATCTCGTCAGTGGCCGACCTCCGTGATGCAGGGATACCGGCCGAGGCGGTTCGCGCGTACCTCCACGAGCTCGGCCTGCCGAAGCACGACGTGCACCTCGATCTCACGCGTATCCGCCGCCTCGCCGTCGAGGCGATCGCCGCCATGCCCGACGAGGAGCTCGCCGCACGGGTCGACGTCTCGCCGGCGCTCATACCTGCGGTGCGCGGCGCCCGAGATCTCGACGAGGCGCGCGAGTACGCCCGGCAGATCCTCGAGCCCGATCCGGTGCAGCTGCCGGCGGAGGCGAGACCGACCCTCGAGCGCTTCAGGGAGCTCGTGGACGGCGATGCCCGTGAGACCGTGCGCGAGCTGAAGGCGGCTGGCGGCGACCTCCGCGCGCTACGGCTGGCGCTCACGGGGCGCGAGCGTGGCCCGGAGCTCTGGACGGTGCTGCACGCGCTGTCGCGCGAGGAAGCATTGCGGAGGGTCGATGCGGCTCTATGACACGCTGACGAGGACGAAGGTCGAGCTCCCGCCGCCGCCGGGTCCGGTCCGCATGTACGTCTGCGGCTCGACGGTCTACCTGCGAGTTCACGTCGGCAACTCGCGTCCCTTCGTGCTCGCCATGTGGATCCGCAGCTGGCTGAAACGGAACGGCTACGACGTCACCCTCGTCCACAACATCACCGATGTCGACGACAAGATCTACGTCGAGGCCGCGCGGCTGGAGGCCAATAGCCGCGACCTCGCCGAGTGGGCAACCACGTGGTTCCACGAGGACACGGATGGCCTCGGCCTCGGACGTCCCGATATCGAGCCGAGGGCGAGCGAAACGATGCCCGAGATCGTCGCCTTCATCGAGGAGCTCGTCGCACGGGATCTCGCGTACGAAGTGGAGGGAGACGTGTACTTCCGCGTCGCCCGCTTTGAGGAGTACGGCCGGCTCTCGGGCGCGAAGCCCGATGAGATGGTCGCGCAGGAGCCCAACCCGCTGAAGGAGGATCCCCGCGACTTTGCGCTCTGGAAGACACAGAAGCCGAACGAGGACGCGGCCTGGGACTCGCCGTGGGGGCCGGGGCGGCCCGGCTGGCACATCGAGTGTTCCGCCATGGCGGAGAAGTACCTTGGTCCCGCCTTCGAGATTCATGGCGGCGGCACGGAGCTGCGCTTCCCGCACCACGAGAACGAGCGGGCGCAGTCGTGCAGCCTCGGACATCCGTTCGCCCGCATCTGGATGCACAACGGGCTGCTCGAGCTCGACGCCGAGAAGATGTCGAAGTCGCTCGGGAACGTGGTCACGCTCCAGGACGCGCTCGCAACCTGGGGGCGGGAGACGCTGCTCGTCTTCCATCTCACGGGGCACTGGCGCAAGCCGGTCGACTTCAACGACGAGGTGATGGAGCAGGCGGCCGCTCAGGCCGAGTCATTCCGCAATGTCTTCCGTTCCCGGTCGGAGCCGGCCGCCGAGGGAGCGTGGGAGCGCTTCGCGGCCGCGCTCGACGACGACTTCTCGACCCCGGGGGCGCTGGCGGTGATCCACGAATGGCGCGACCACGAGCTTCTCGCGCGGGCGCTCGACGTCTTCGGGCTCGCGTCCCTCGCCGAGCAGGCCGAGCCGCCGGCCGAGGCGGTTTCCCTCGCAGAGAAACGCGAGGCGGCCCGCGCGAGCGGCGACTTCGAGACGGCTGATCGGCTTCGGGGCGAGATCGCGGCGCTCGGCTGGGATGTCCGCGACGTCGCCGACGGCTTCCAACTCGTCCCGGCTACACGGTGACACGCGAGCTCGTCTACGGCCGCCGGCCGGTGTACGAGGCGCTCCGCGGCCGACGGGCTGTGCTCGAGCTCCACGCGAGCGAGAGAGCACAGCGCTCGGAGGCGTGGCTTCGCGACGAGGCCGCGCCGCGCGTGCAGGCCGCAGCCGAGCGCGAGCTCAGTGAGCTCGCAGGCACGCGCGACCACCAGGGCATCGTCGCCCTCTGCGAGCCCTATCCCTACGCCGACGCGCACGAGCTCGCGCGCAGGCCGCAGCCGCTCATCGTCTGCCTCGACGGCGTGACGGATCCACACAACCTCGGCGCCGTCTGCAGGAGCGCGGAGGGGGCGGGCGCCACCGGCCTCGTCGTCCCTGCGCACCGCTCCGCGCGCGTCACGCCGGCGGTCTGCCGAGCCTCCGCGGGCGCCGTGGAGCATCTGCCGGTCGCCGTCGTCCCCAATCTCGCTCGCTTCGTGACGGAGGTGAAAGGGCCCGAGCTCTGGGCGTATGCCGCGGTGGCGGAGGCGCCGACGCTGCTCTGGGACACCGACTTCGAGGGCGGCGTCCTGCTTGTCCTCGGCGCCGAGGGTTCGGGCATCAGGCCGCTCGTTCGCCGCCAGTGCGACGTCGAGATCGCCATTCCGCTTGCGGGCAAGGTGGAGTCGCTGAACGTGAGCGTGGCGGCGGCACTCGTGCTGTTCGAGGTTGCGCGACGCAGGGCCGTGGCCCATGCCTGACCCCACGCTTTACCTCTTCGACGGCTACAACATCCTCCACTCCGGCGGCTTCCGCACTCCGGCAGAGCTCGTCGACCGGCTCGCAGACTTCGTCGCCGTCAAGGGGGCGCGGGGCATCGTCGTCTTCGACGGGAGTGGGGACGACCGCGCGTTCGGCCGGCTCGAAGTCCGCTATGCGAGCCACGCGGACGCGCTGATCGAACGGATCGCCGCCGAGCACCGGACGACAGAAGAGGTTTGCCTCGTCTCATCCGACTCGACACTGCGCGGCACGGCCGGTCGAGCGGTGGAGCAGCGTTCGTCGGCGCGCTTCCTCTCCGAGCTCGAGCAGCCGCGGCACGGCCAGTCGACGGCATCCCGCGTGGGCGATCGCGTGGACGACGATACGAGGGCCGCGCTGGAGCGTCTTCGGCGGGGCGAAAATCCTTAGGTCCCTGCACATTTGCAAATAGACTTGTAACGCCGGGCGGACCCTGCTATCGTTCCGCCTCAACTTGAGGGTGAGACTTCGCTGGCACCGCAGGCCGGCGAAAAGAGCAGCCCGGCGACAGAGGGAGAGCGCATGGCAGCCCGGATGCAGACCGCGGTTCGCACGGCGCAGAGACAGAAGCGCGAGCTCGAGGATCTTCAGCTCGTCATGCGCGTTCGCAACGGCGACGACGGGGCGCGCGAGCTGCTCGTCCGCCGCTATACGGGATTCGTGCGCATGAAGGCGAGCTCGTACTTCCTCGCCGGCGGCGACTCGGAGGATCTCGTCCAGGAGGGGCTCATCGGCCTCTGCAAAGCGGTCCGGGACTTCCGGCCCGACAAGGAGACGTCGTTCAGGAGCTTCGCCGAGCTCTGTGTGACGCGGCAGATCATCACCGCCATCAAGACCGCGACGCGCATCAAGCACCGCGCGCTCAACAGCTATGTCTCCTTCAGCCACACGCCTGCCGGCCAGGATCCTGATTCGGACTGCACGCTTGGCGACGCGCTGCCGGGCTCGCACGTCGACGAGCCGTCGGTGCAGGTGATCTCCTCGGAGGAGCTCCAGAGCCTCGTCTTCTCGCTCGGGAGCGGGTTGTCCGAGCTCGAAGCCGACGCGCTGCGCCTCTACCTCGAAGGGAACTCGTACGAGCAGATGGCGGAGCTCCTCGGCTGTGACACGAAGACGATCGACAACGCCCTCCAGCGCGTGAAGAGGAAGATCGTCGTCCACCGGCAGTCCCGCGCCGTCCTCTCGTAGGAGGGTACGCTCCGTCCCGTGAAGCGGGGGCTCGCGGGAATAGCGCTCGTAGCGACCTGCCTGCTCGTAGTGGGTGCGGCGGCCGGCGCGCTCGACGGCAAGCCGAAGCCGAAGCCGAAGACGAGGCTCGCGCAGCCTCCCATCAGGCTCGCGACGAAGGATCCGAGCTTGCTCGTGCTGACCGCGCCGGGCTACCGCCTGATTCTCGCGAAGGAGAACGGCGAGATCCTCGAGCTCCTCGACCGGCGGAGCGGCGAGCGCGTGCTGCGCGGACAAGTCGGGTGCCTGTGGGCGGCGAAGCAGACGACTGGTGAGGCCACGAACGGATGTGCGT
>JBKJWA010000018.1:0-10444 GCA_046716705.1 Gaiellaceae bacterium | reverse complement strand
CGGACGGATCTCGACAAGCTCTGCCACGTGCGTCGACTCGAACCGTGCGGCGAGCGAGGCCCACCGCGTAGTAGCCCTCCGCCTGTCCCGACGTCGATGACATGCTCGAAGCCGGCGGCGACGACGCGCTCGACGATCTCGTGCAGCTCGGCTTCGTACGAGCCGAGCCGCCGCGACGCCATGTTGACGTTGCGTGTGCGCATGAGGTCGGCCGGATACCGCATGCCGCGGAAAGGGCCGGTCAGCACGCACGAGCCGTGCAGTTCGGCGAACGCTGCCTGAGCTCGAAGACGCCTTCGGCGCTCGAGGAGCCGTCGGAACGAGGGCATCGCGTCCTTAGAATGATGCAGCGTGAGAGTCGGCGTCCTCGCACTGCAGGGCGACTTCCGCGAGCACGCGGCGATGCTGCGGCGGTTGGGCGCGGACGTCGTGGAAGTGCGCAAGCCCGCCGACCTCGAGAACGTGGAAGGGCTCGTCGTGCCCGGAGGCGAGTCGACGACGTTCATGCGGCTCATGCGCCTCTATGGGCTCGACAACGCGGTCGCGGAGTTTCCCGGCCCGATGCTCGGCACGTGCGCGGGCATGATCGTCCTCGACCGCAACCACCTCGGCCTCGTGGACATCGCAGTGGAGCGAAATGCGTACGGCCGCCAGACCTCGAGCTTCGAGACCGATGTCGAGCTCGACGGCGACGCCGTGCCGCTCCGCGGTGTCTTCATCCGCGCTCCGCGCGTGCGAGACGCGGGCCCGGGTGTCGAGGTGCTGGCCGAGCTCGACGGGGAGCCCGTGCTCCTGCGGGACGGGCGGTTCATCATTGCCTCGTTCCATCCGGAGCTGACGGGCGACACGCGCGTCCACCAGCTGTTCCTCAATCTCGTCCAGGAGGCCTCGGTTGTCCGGGCACAGTAAGTGGCACTCGATCAAGCACAAGAAAGGCGCGACCGACAAGAAGCGCGGTCAGCTCTTCTCGAAGCTCGCGCGCGCGATCATCGTCGCCGCCCGCGAGGGTGGGCCTGATCCCGCCGGAAACCTCGCCCTGCAGAACGCGATCGAGAAGGCGCGCGAGGCATCGGTGCCGAAGGACAACATCGAGCGCGCCATCGCCCGCGGCTCGGGCGCGGCAGCCGACGGGGAGGCGTTCGAGCACATCACGTACGAGGGCTACGGCCCGGCCGGCGTCGCGCTGCTGGTGGAGGCGCTCACCGACAACCGCAACCGCACGGCCTCCGATGTGCGCCATGTGTTCTCGAAGAGCGACGGCTCGCTCGGCGAGTCGGGCTCGGTCGCCTGGCTGTTCGAGCGCACAGGGTTGCTGCTCGTCTCGGCCGATGGAGTGGAAGAGGACGAGCTTATGCTGGCCGCGGCCGAGGGGGGCGCGGACGACGTCTCCCAGGACGGGTCCGCGTTCGAGATCACCTGTCCGGCGGAGGGTGTCGGCGAGGTCCGGCGGGCGCTGGAGCAGGCGGGCTTCGCCGTCGAGTCGGCTCAGATAACGATGCTGCCGAAGACGTCCGTCACTGTCGAGGACGAGGCGGCTGCACGTAGGATCGTTCGGCTGATGGACGAGCTCGAAGAGCTCGACGACGTCCAGGACGTGTACGCGAACTTCGACATTCCAGAGCAGGTGCTCGAGGAGGTAGCGAACTGATGGCAGTGGCGATGAAGACCGGAGGCCTCATCGAGTCGCTGCTCTCGGCGCGGCTCTTCCTCAACCCGCAGCTCGCCGGCGACAAGCTCTACTTCGTCTCAGACCTCGCCGGCAGGCTCAGCCTGTATCGCATGGACGTGGGCGGCAGCGTGCCAGAGCCCCTGCTTCCGCCGGGGATCGCGCTCCAGAATCCGGAGCTGCTTGGCGGCTACGCGTTCTACGCGCTGCCGGAGCACGACCGCATCGTCCTCATGCTCGACCAGGACGGCGACGAGAACTACCAGCCCCGGGTGATCCCGCTCGACGGCGGCTTCCCCGAACCGCTCAACGACGGCGCCTTCAGCGGGCTGAGGACGCATCTCCTCGACGTCGACGAGGACATCGCCACCGGGTACGCCGCGGCCGAGTCGCATGAGGAGGCCAAGATCGTCGGCCTGCGCGTCGACCTCGCGACCGGCGAGGTGGAGACCCTCGGCGAGGGCGTGCACGGCCCCTATCCCGTTGCCTGGACTCGCGATCACTCACGGGTAGTGCTCGGCGACGGGTACACCGTCGGCGACATCGTCCTCTACGAGCGCGACCCGGGCACGGGCGAGAAGACGATGCTCTGGGGAACGCTCCTCGAAGACCGCGAGGAGGGGGAGGAGCACCCGCTGATCGGTCTCCAGTCGGCCCACGTGACGGAAAGCGAGCAGGGCCTCCTCATCGGCACGAGCCTCTTCGACGACGCCTACGGCCCGGGCTACCTGCCCCTTGACGGCGGCGACGTGGAGCCGGTGGCGCTGACCGGCGCTGTGCACGAGGGTGTGGGGGAGCTGGAACGGTTCCAGCGCGTCGACGGCGACAAGTACCTCGCCGTGTTCAACATCGACGGCGTCTCGTGGGCCTACGAGGCCGACTTCGACGAGGCCGCGCGCGCGATGACGCTCGGCCGTGTGCTCGTCGGCGAAGGTGAGCTCGCCGGCGGTGTGCTCCACGGCATCGCCCGCGACCCGGAGAGCGGCCGCTGGGCGCTCTCGTACTGCACCGCGACGACGCCGACCCAGCTGTTCGTGCTCGACGCCGACGGGACGGCCGAGCAGCAGACCCAGGAGCGACCGCTCGGCATCGACCCCGCGCTGCTGTCGGAGGGCGAGGATGCGTCGTTCGTCTCCCACGACGGCCTGCGAACGTCCGCGAGGCTCTACCTGCCATCCCCGGAGCTCGGGTTCGAAGGGCCGCGGCCGCTAGTGCTCTACGTGCACGGAGGGCCGCAGGGCCAGGAGCGGCCGAACTTCGCGTGGTTCTCGATGCCGCTCATCCAGACGCTCACGCTCGAGGGGTTCGCGGTCTTCGTCCCCAACGTGCGTGGCTCGATCGGGTACGGCATGGACTACACGAAGCGCGTCGACCACGACTGGGGCGGCCAGGACCGGCTCGACCACGTGCACGCGATGACCGAGGTGCTGCCGAACGACGAGCGGGTGGACGCGAGCCGCGCCGGCGTCGTTGGCCGCTCGTACGGCGGCTACATGACGCTCACGCTTGCGGGCCGGCACCCAGAGCTCTGGTCGGCCGCCGTGGACATGTTCGGCCCGTACGACATGTTCACGTTCCTCGACCGCATACCTCCGACGTGGAAGCCGTACTTCGAGCTCGCCATCGGGCATCCGGAGCGCGACCGCGACTTCCTCGTCGAGCGGTCGCCGAAGACGTACATGGGCTCACTCGCGTGCCCGATGCTCGTCATCCAGGGCAAGAACGACCCGCGCGTGGTGGAGCAGGAGTCGGCGGACCTCGTCGAGGCCATGCGTGCCCAGGGCAAAGACGTCGACTACCTCGTGTTCGAGGACGAGGGCCACGATGTCCTGAAGCTGCCGAACAAGGTGCGCTGCTACGAGGCGATCGTCGACTTCTTCAAGAAGCACCTCTAGAAGCGCATGACGAAGGGACAGTTCCGGACGGGGACTGTCCCTTGCTGCTGAGCAGGAACGTCCGGGCCGCTCCATAACCTCAACGCGTGAAGGTTCTCGGCATCGACCCGGGCACGGCTGCATGCGGATACGGCATCGTCCACGAAGAAGACGGGCGCCTCAGGGCAATCGCCTTCGGGTTGTGGACCACGCCGGCCAGAGAATCCCCGGCGCTCAGGCTCAGGACGATCTACGAGGGCGTGGAGGAGCTCATCGAGCTGCACGAGCCGGCTGCCGCCGCGCTCGAGGAGTCGTTCGTCGGCGCAGACGCCCGCATCGCGCTCTCTGTCGGGCAAGCGCGGGGCGCGGTGCTCGTCGCGTGCGCTCGCGCCGGCGTTGACTGCACTGAGTACGCACCGAGCATGGTCAAGAAGTCCGTGTGCGGGTACGGCCGTGCCGACAAGGCGCAGGTGCAGCGCATGGTGAAGGCGATCCTCGGTCTCGACGGGACACCCGAGCCGCATCATGCCGCCGACGCGCTCGCGGTGGCCATCTGCCACGCGCTCGCACCGCCGCTGCTGAAGCAGGTGGCCTCGTGATTGCGCAGCTCCGCGGCAAGCCGGTCAGGCGTGGCGCCGAAGGCCTCGTGCTCGACGTGGGCGGAGTCGGCTACCTCGTGCAGGCGACACCGCGCGCGGTCGCCCAGGCATCCGGCTCGAAGGAGCTGACCGTCGAGACGTACCTTCACGTTCGCGAGGACGCCCTGCAGCTGTACGGCTTCGCCGACACCGCCGAGCGAGAGCTCTTCGAGCAGCTGCTGTCCGTCTCGGGCGTCGGCCCGAAGGTCGCCCTCGCCATCGTCTCAGGATCGACGCCGGCCGAGCTCCGCCGCGCGATCGCCCGCGAGGACACCGCGCGTTTCGAGGCGATACCCGGCATCGGGCGAAAGACGGCACAGCGAGTCGTGCTCGAGCTGAAGGGAACGCTGACCGGCGACGTCGAGCCTTCTGCGGACGGCGACGGCCATCTCGTCGCGCGCGACGCACTCGTCGAGCTCGGCTACACGCTCGTCGATGCGGAGTCGGTGCTGGCCGAGATCGACTCCGGGCTGCCGCCGGAGGAGCGGGTCCGGCTGGCCCTCAGGCAGGCGGCATGACCGAGGCCCGACTCGTCTCGCCCGTGCTAGCGGCCGAGGGCGACGAGGAGCTCGACCTCTCCCTCCGGCCCCGCACGCTCGACGAGTTCGTGGGCCAGGAGCGAGTGCGCGAGCAGCTCTCGATCGCGCTCGAGGCTGCACGTGGCCGCGGAGAGGCTCTCGAGCACGTCCTCCTGGCAGGCCCTCCGGGTCTCGGCAAGACCAGCCTCGCGCACGTGATTCGCGCCGAGCTGGGAGTGGGCCTGCGTTCTGTCGCCGGTCCCGCGCTCGACCGCAAGGGCGATCTCGCAGCCATCCTCACAGCGCTCGATGAGCGCGACGTGCTGTTCGTCGACGAGATCCATCGCCTCGCGCCGGCCGTGGAGGAGATTCTCTATCCGGCGCTCGAGGACTTTCGCCTGGACATCGTGGTGGGTCAGGGGCCGGCGGCGAGGACTCTCGCGCTCGATCTCCCGCCCTTCACCCTTGTCGGCGCCACCACGCGCACAGGGCTCCTCACGACACCGCTTCGAGACCGCTTCGGCATGACGTTCCGGCTCGCGTACTACGAGCACGACGAGTTGGCCGCCATCGTTCGCCGGTCAGCGCGGATCCTCGCCGTGGAGATCGACCACGATGCGGCCGAGGAGATCGCACTGCGCTCCCGCGGAACGCCGCGTGTCGCGAACCGGATCCTCAGGCGCGTTCGCGACGTCGCCGAGGTTCGCCATTCGGGGACGATCACGACAGCGGTCGCGGCAGATGCCCTCGCGTTGCTCGAGGTGGACGGCGAGGGCCTCGAGCGGATGGACCGCGAGCTGCTGGAAGCTGTCGCGACGAAGTTCGAGGGAGGGCCGGTGGGCCTCTCGACTCTCGCAGTCGCGCTCGGCGAGGAGCCCGACACGATCGAGGACGTCTACGAGCCGTATCTCCTCCAGCTCGGCTTCCTTCAGCGAACGCCGCGCGGCCGCGTGATCACGAAGCTCGGCCTCGAGCACGTCGGGGCGGCTGCCACCACCGACGGCGCGCTCTTCTGATGCCTCCCGACGGCCCGGGCATCTGGATTCCCGGAGCGCCACACCCGTCGCTCGAAGACTTCGTCACGCGGCTCAACAACCGCATCGAGCGCTTCGCGCGCGAGCGGGCGGACGGGCAAGCGGCAGTCGAGATCGAGTTGCGCGACGGCTCGACGCACCGGCTCCTCTCGATCGACGAGGAACCGGGCTATGGCTTCGTGACGGTCACTCCATGGCGCGAGGACGGGCAGGCGGAGGAGATGATCGTGCCGGTGGGCGCGATCGCCGCCGTGAGGCTGACGCCGATGGAAGAGCACCCGCCGTTCGGTTTCAGCGCTCGGGCGGACAAGCCGCCGGCCGCCGCCTGACGAGCTCCTAGGGCTTGTACTGCAGCCCGTGCCACGATGGCACGGGCGCCATCTCGAGCAGCGCGCGGGAGCCGTTCGGCTCGGAGTACGTGAACTCGCCGGAGTTCTCGTCCCACGTGACATCGAGCAAACCTTGCTTGACACGATGATCGAGCCAGGCGCTCCGGAAGACGAGGCGTCGTAGCCAGTAGACGAGCGACTCGTCTCCGACGAGGGAGATTCGCTCCCAGAGGCGAACGAGGTAGTGGCCGAGCGCACTGCGGGGGATCGCCAACTGGCCGTCCGCGGTGAGCTCGACCAGGTCGGCCGTCTCATCGCCGTCGAGCTCGCCTCTCTCCACGAGTCCGAGCTTGACGGCGGCTGCCACGACGCGCTCCTCGAAGTCCTCGCGGCCGAAGGAGAAGCGGTGCTCGAGGAACTCAACCTCATAGTCGTCGCCGGAGCGGTAATCCTCCACGCCAGCAGGATAACGAGCGCTGTCCGGTGGCCTCCCTACGTTGGAAGGCATGGACTGGTTGCTGGCCCCGTGCGACACGCAGGAGGCACGAATGCTTGCCGCGGAGCTCGGCGTATCCGAGATCACCGCACGCGTCCTGCTCCGGCGGGGCTATGGCGACGGGGAGTCGGCGGGGACGTTCCTGCGGGGCGACATGCCGGGGCACGACCCGAATCTCCTCGGAGCTGTGAAAGAAGCGTGCCAACTCATCCACAAGGCGATAGCCGCGGGCACGCGCATCTGCGTCCACGGCGACTACGACGTCGACGGCATCTGCGCGACCGTGCTCGCGGTGCTCACGCTCCGGGAGCTGGGCGCGGACGTCGGCTGGCACCTGCCGAGCCGCTTCGAGGAGGGCTACGGCCTCTCTGGGCAGACGCTCGAGAAGCTCGCCGACGAGGGCTATGGTCTCGTGCTCACCGTCGACTGCGGCATCACGGCGGTCGCTGAGGTCGCCGCTGCGCGTCGCCTCGGGCTCGACGTCGTCGTCACCGACCACCACCGGCCGGGAGAGGAGCTGCCGGGCTGCCCGGTGGTCGCGACGAGGCCGTCGTCGTACCCGTTTCCGGAGCTCTGCGGGACGGGCGTCGTGTTCAAGCTTCTCCAGGCGCTGGCGGACGATCCGCTCGATCGGCACCTCGACCTCGTCGCGCTCGCGACGATCGCCGACGTCGTGCCGCTCGTGGACGAGAACCGCGCGTTCGTGATCGCCGGGCTCAGGCGTCTCGCGCGCACGCAGCGGCCCGGTCTGCGAGCGCTGATGCGTTCCGCGCGGGTCGACCCCGCCGCCGTCGACGAGGGAGCGGTCGGCTTCCGGCTCGCGCCGCGGATCAACGCCGCCGGCCGGCTCTGCAGGCCTGAGATCGCCCTCGAGCTCCTCATGTGCGAGACGGAGGCCGAGGCCGGTGAGCTCGCCTCCAGGCTCGAAGAGCTCAACCGCGATCGCCAGGCCGTTGAGGAGCGGATCGTCCGCGAGGCCACGAAGCAGATCGAAGCCTGGCCGGAGCGACGCCGCCGCCAGAAAGGCTACGTCCTCGCCGACGAAGGGTGGCACGAGGGCGTCGTCGGCATCGTCGCCTCGCGTCTCGTGGAGCGCTATCGCCGTCCCGTCGTGCTCATCGCAGGGACGGACGGCGAGTGGAAGGGCTCCGGACGCTCGCTGCCGGCCTACGACCTCCACGCGGCACTGACCGCGTGCGGGGAGCACCTCGACCGGTTCGGCGGCCATCGTGCCGCCGCTGGGCTGTCGATCCGGCCCGACGCGATCGAGGCGTTCTCCGAGGCGTTTGCGGCGCACGCCGATGCTCACTTGACGGATGACCAGCTGCGGCCGATGGCGGTCGTCGACGCTGCCGTGCCCGGCTCGGTGCTCACGCTCGGGCTCGCCGAAGAACTGCACCGCCTGGCGCCGTTCGGGCTGGGCAATCCGGGCGTCACGCTGTTGCTGCCTGGCTCTGAGCTGACGGATCTGCAAACGGTCGGAGAAGGCAAGCACCTCCGCTTTAGCGTTCGCGAGCGCAGCCGTCCGGCCGGGAGCGCGATCGCGTTCGGCCTCGGGCCGCAGCTCGACCGTTTCCGGCAGGAAGGCACGTACGATCTCGCCTTCCGCCTCGAGGCGAACCGCTGGAACGGCACCGTGGCGCCGCAGCTCGTCGTCCGGCATGTCCACGAGACGAACGAGAGCTACCACGTCTTGCGGGAGCAGCTCGCCGCCGAGTGGGAGGCGGGCGAGGCGTCGTGGAGTACCGAGGCGAGAACCGTGTTCGAGGAGCTCTCCCTGGACGGCTCGCGGGCCATCAACCTCTACGAGTCGGCGGCGTTTCGTGCGCTGATGGCGCAGGAGGTGGTGCTGGCCCAGGCGGCGTGAGCCTGATAGGCGCCTACCAACGCGACGCGGAGAGCGAGTCGAGCTCGACGAGCATGCGGGTCAGTCGGCGAATTGCCCGGGCCCGCGCTCTCCTGTGCAGTCTCCTCAGCATGACGTCTTCGTTCGTGAGGTTCCCGTTCACTCCTTTCGGAAACGCTCGATCCGGCCATGAGCCTCGTTCGGACCGCCGTCTACACTTGGGACGTGGCCGTCATCGAGACACAGGAACGGCACGAGCACCTCGTCGAGGAGCTGATAGCGGACGTCTCCGTGTACAAGGAGGACGTCGACGAAGACCTGCTGCGGCGGGCATTCGCGTTCGCTGAGCGGGCTCACGACGGCCAGCGCCGCCGCTCCGGCGAGGACTTCATCCGGCATCCGTGGGGCGCCGCGAAGATCCTCGCGACCCTCCACCTCGACGAGCAGACCCTGGCCGCGGCGCTCCTCCACGACGTCGTCGAGGACACGGGCTGCGACATCTCGGACCTCAAGAGCGAGTTCGGTGACGAGGTTGCGAGGCTTGTCGAGGGCGTCACGAAACTCACGCGCATCCAGTTCGCGAGCCGCGAGCACGCGGAGGTCGAGAACTACCGGAAGATGATCGTGGCGATGGCGCAGGACCCCCGCGTCATTCTCATCAAGCTTGCCGACCGCCTCCACAACATGCGGACGATCGAGTACCTCGGCCGGCAGAAGCAGCTCCAGAAGGCGAAGGAGACGCTCGAGATCTATGCGCCGATCGCGCACCGGCTCGGCATCCACGCCATCAAGTGGGAGCTCGAGGACCTCGCGTTCGAGCGGCTCCACCCGCGCAAGTACGCGGAGATCGAGGCGATGGTGGCCGAGCGCCGGGGCGACCGCGAGGAGCACGTGAAGACGGCGTCCCGAGTGCTGAAGCGCGAGCTTGAGAAGGCCGACATCCCTACCGACATCTCCGGCCGCGCGAAGCATTTCTACTCGATCTACGACAAGATGGTGCGCAAGGGCCGCGAGTTCAACGAGATCTACGACCTCACGGCCATGCGGGTCATCGTCGAACGCTCCGGTGAGGAGGGCACTCGAGACTGCTACGGCGCCCTCGGTCTCATCCACTCTCTCTGGAACCCGTTGCCCGGCCGCTTCAAGGACTTCATCGCCATGCCGAGGCTCAATCGCTACCGGGCGCTGCACACGACGGTGATCGGTCCCGAGGGCAAGCCGCTCGAGATCCAGATCCGGACGCACGAGATGCACCGCGAGGCCGAGTTCGGCATCGCGGCGCACTGGGTCTACAAGAAGGGAAAGCGCGGGAAGGGCGACGAGGAGTGGACGGCGTGGATGCGCCAGCTCATCGACTGGCAGTCGGACGAGGCAGATCCGCGCGAGTTCATCAAGACGTTTCACTCGGACCTCTTCTCGGACGAGGTCTACGTGTTCACGCCGAAGGGCGACGTGAAGACGCTGCCGGCCGGGGCGACGCCGATCGACTTTGCATACGCCGTGCACACGGACGTCGGGCACCGTACGGTCGGCGCCAAGGTCAACGGCCGCATCGTTCCACTCCACTACCAGCTGAAGAGCGGAGACTTCGTCGAAGTCCTCACGGCGAAGTCAGGGCGCGGCCCGTCGCGCGACTGGGTCTCGCTGGCTGCGTCGTCGCGCGCCCGCAACAAGATCCGCCAGTGGTTCTCGCGGGAGACGCGGGAGGAGACCGAGCAGAAGGGCCGCGAGGCGCTCGAGCAGGCGCTCCGCACGCAGAAGCTTCCGTACAAGAAGCTCCAGGGGTCGGCGGTGCTCGCTCAGGTGATCCGCGAGACCGGCTTCAAGAAGGCAGAGGACTTCTACATCGCGCTCGGTTCGGGAAAGCTCCAGCCGACGCAGATCGTCCGCAAGGTCATCCAGCGGCTGAAGACCGTGGAGGTGGCAGAGGAGGAGACCGTCACGCGCAAGCCGACGCGCGAGCGGCCGGCCACGAACCAAAGCGTCGGCGTACGCGTCGAGGGTGTGGACGACGTGTTGGTGCGCCTCGCGAGGTGTTGCACA
>JBKJWA010000017.1:0-6025 GCA_046716705.1 Gaiellaceae bacterium | reverse complement strand
CGCCTGCCCCGCCGCTTCACGCGCCACCGCTACAAGCTCGACTCGGTGGGCTGGGTCGGCGACCGCCGCACGCACATCTTCGTCGTACCGGCCGACGGCTCCTCGGAGGCCCACCAGCTGACCGACGGTGACTTCGAGGACGAGGCGCCGACGTGGTCGCCCGACTCGAAGCAACTGGCGTTCGCCTCCGCGCGCGACGACGACTGGGACGTCCAGCTTCGCCAGCAGATCTGGGTGGTCGACGCCGCGGGCGGCGAGCCGCGCCGAGTCACTCCCGACGACGATTACTACGACCTTCCCTCTTGGTCACCTGACGGATCGTCGATCGCCTGCACGTGGACGGAGGGCGGCTTCGACCGGCCCCGCCACGACCGCATCGCCGTCGTCGACGTCGCGACCGGGGAGCGGCGAGTTCTCACCGAGGAGCTCGACCGCCAGTGCGGCCCGTTTCCGTCCGTCCGAGAGCCTCTCTGGGAGGGCGACTCGCTGCTCTTCGGGGTCGAGGACCACGGCAACGTCCACATCAGGCGGGTGCCCACGGCGGGGGGAGAAGTCGAGTCCGTCGTATCAGGCGATCTCTGGGTCTACGGCTTCGACGCCGTGGACGGCGTGGTTGTCCACGCGACGTCGACACCGACGATGCCGCACGAGCTCCACGTCGGCGACCGCAAGCTGACGGAGTTGAGCGCGGCGTTCTGCGAGCAGGCGCCCTTGCAGCCCTCCGAGCGCTTCGTCGCCGTTTCACCCGACGGCGAGGAGGTGGAGGCATGGCTCGTGCGGCCGCACGAGTACGAGGAGGGAACGCGGTATCCGCTGCTGCTCAACATCCACGGCGGGCCGTTCTCCCAGTACGGGAACAAGTTCTTCGACGAGTTCCAGGCCTACGCGCGGGCGGGCTACGCCGTCGTTTATTCCAACCCGCGCGGATCGTCCGGGTACTCGGAGGAGTGGGGTCGCGCCATCCGCGGGCCGGTCGGCGGCGGCGAGGGGTGGGGCTCGCTCGACTACCAGGACCTCATGGCGGTCGTTGATGCCGCCCTCGAGCAGTTCGACTTCATCGACCCAGGCCGCCTCGGCGTGATCGGCGGGTCCTACGGCGGCTACATGACGTCGTGGATCGTCAGCCACACCGACCGGTTCAAGGCCGCCTGCTCCGAGCGCGCCGTGAACAACATGCTCTCCGAGTTCGGATCGTCGGACTTCGGCTGGTTCCACAGGGCGTACACGGGCGTGTGGCCGTTCGAGGACGTCGAGCCGTACCTCGCCCAGTCTCCGACGACCTACGCAGCCGACATCAAGACGCCCTTGCTAATCCTCCATTCCGAGAACGACCTCCGCTGCAACATCGAGCAGGCGGAGCACCTGTTCACGATCCTCCGGCTGCTCGGCCGGGAAGTGGAGTTCGTGCGCTTCCCTGGCGAGAGCCACGAGCTTTCGCGCGCCGGCTCGCCGTTCCACCGAGTCACGCGGCTCGAGATCATCATCGACTGGTTCGACCGCTACTTGTAGGCGTTTCCAGAACGCCTCGAGCGGGCAGGACCAGGACATGACTCTTGCTCGACCTGGCATCAGCCTCTTCGGTGTCTTGTGGCTCGTGGTCGGGGTTGCGATGGCCGCGGTGTACGACTACTTCGACAACGTCGAGACCGGCAAGCGGATCGCGTCCGCGCTTCTTGCCATCTTGCTCTGGCCGCTGTTGTTGCTCGGCATCGACCTCCACGTCGATCCGTAACCCAGTAGCGTTCGGCCGACATCGACGAAGGGAGCACCATGGCCAAGTGGGTTGCGTTTACGGCGCGGAAGCTCAAGCCCGGCTCGTACGACGACTGGCGACAGGCCTGGGAGACGGGCGACACACCCGAGGGTGTCAAGGCGTACATCTGCCGGAACGTGAAGGACCTCGACGAGATCATCGCCTTCGGCATCGTCGAGGCCAGCAAGGAGGAGATGGAGGCATTTCGGGGCGAGGCATCGGACGACTCCGCTCGCCAGGACGCGATGGCGCCGCACGTCGAGTCGGTCGGTACCGACGGCTTCTACGAGGTCATCGAAGAAGTCACGTTCTAGTCGACAGGTCCGCTCGGTAGATTGGCTGTATGGCCATGGCCGAGCAACGAGTGCTCCCTGACGGCGCAATCGCCGTCCTCGACCACGGCTTCGTCCGGCTCGACGACGCGATGGCGAGTGACCTGTCCGTAGTCAACTCGGCGCGGGTCAGCTTCGGCCGGCGCAAGGAGGAGATGGACGAGTCCGACGAGGGGCTCGTCCGTTTTCTCATGCGCGATCGCCACGGCTGCTACGACAGCGACACCGACGTCCTGACGCTCACCGGCTGGAAGCGCTGGCCTGAGGTCACCGGCAATGAGCTCTTTGCCACACGGTCCCCCGAGGGTCGTCTCGAGTATCAACCTGCGTTGCGGCTCGTGCGTAAGGAGCACAAGGGGCACATGGTGGGCTTTGCCGGACAAAGCATCGACCTGCTCGTCACGCCTGACCATCGCGTCCTCGTGTCCGAGATGACCACGCTAGCGGGTCGTCATCGTCCCACGTTCGGGCTGCGGCCCGCCCGTTCCGTGCTCTGGAAGACGCACCGCCACGTGGCAACGGCGAGCTGGGATGGGCCGGCCCCTGACCTCCTCTCCTTCGACGGCGTCAGGTTCCCCGCGGGGCCGCTCCTACGGCTCTTGGGGTTCTTCATCGGCGACGGCAACCTGCCCTCGCGCGGTAGCGAGCTCGGCTTCAACCTGCGGAAAGAGCGCTCGATCGCGTTCCTCAGGAGAACTGTTCACGAATGCGGGTTAGAACTCCGCCCACGCGGGCAGCGGCTGGCGGTCCCGGTGCTCCCCGAGCTGAGAGCGCTCTTCCGCGACTGCTACGCGGACAAGGAGAAGGTGATTCCGCGCGAGCTGCTCTCGTTAGGCAGCCCCCTCCTCGAGGCGCTCTACGAGGGGCTGCTGGAGTCCGATGGCAGCAGATCCGTCCGTGCGAGCGGTTCCGAACGCCAAACCTTCTACACGACGAGTCCTCGGCTTGCGGACGACGTGCAGGAGCTCGCGTTGCGATTGGGACGGTCGGCGTCGGTGCGTCCTCACGCGTTCGTGCCGGGGGACGGGCACTTCGGTAGCAAGCGTCGCCTGCGCGTAACGATCTACGCTCCGCGGAACAGCCGTCCGGCGCTCTGTCGCGTGCGCGCGGACCGCGACAATCACATGGGCGTCGAGCAGTACGACGGCGTCATCCATTGCGTCGAGGTTCCGAACCGAACGCTGTACGTGCGACGCAACGGCTATCCCCTCTGGTGTGGGAACACCCCCTTCGAACACAACGCCTTCCGCTTCCACATCCGCGCGCCGATCTTCGTAGTGCGTGAGTGGATGCGACACCGCATCGGCTCCTTCAACGAGTTCTCCATGCGCTACGCGAAGGCAACTGACGACTTCTACGTGCCCGAGGCAGACGACGTCCGCTCGCAGGTCGGCAAGCCGGGCGCGTACTCGTTCGAGCCGGTCGATCCGGAGCTCGCCGAGCGGGCGCGCGAGGAGCTGCAGGCCGTCTACGACCAGGCGTTCGAGACGTACGAGCGGCTCGTCGAGGCGGGCGTCGCGCGCGAGCTCGCGCGGTCGGTGATGCCCGTCGGCGCCTACACGGAGTTCTACTGGACGGTGAACGCGCGGGCGCTCATGAACTTCGTCTCGTTGCGCGCGGCCGAGACGGCCCAGCGGGAGATCCGCCGCTATGCGGAGGCCGTCGAGGTGTTCCTCGCCGAGAAGATGCCGGTGACGCACGCCGCGTTCGTCGCCGCGGGCAGAGTCGCGCCATAGCGATATCCTCAGCGCGACCGTAACGACTGACCGAGAGGACGCGAATGGCGACGCTGGCGTACAACGCTCAGGAGATCGGGGCACGGGAGCTCAAGCCAGGGCTCCTCGAGCTTGACGGGATCTCCCGGCAGACGATCGAGGCCCACTACAAGCTCTACCAGGGGTACGTGGCGAAGCGAAACGAGATCCTCGCGAAGCTCGCGGAAGTCGACGCGTCGGCCGCGAACCAGGTCTACTCCGACATCCGCGCGCTCAAGGTCGACCTCACGTTCGCCATCGGCGGGGTGAAGAACCACGAGATCTACTTCGAGCACCTCGGCGGAGACGGGGGCGACCCTGACGGGCCGATCGGCACCCTGGTCCGCCGCGACTTCGGCTCCATCGACGCCTGGCGCACCGACCTCAAGGCCACGGGCATGGCCGGCCGCGGCTGGGCCTGGACCGCGTACGACTGGGACGAGCGCCGTCTCTTCAACTACGTCGGCGACGCCCAGAACACGTTCCCGATCTGGAATGCGTCACCGCTCGTCGCCCTCGACGTGTACGAGCACGCGTACTTCCTCGACTTCCAGACCGACCGCGGCGCGTACATCGACGCGTTCTTCGACAATCTCGACTGGACGGTCGTGAACGGCTGGATCGACGCGTACGGCATCCGGCCGTAGGCTGACCGAGCGATGACAACGGCGCTCTTCGTCGCCGCGGCCTACCTCGTCGGGTCGATCCCCTTCGGGTACTGGCTCGTGCGCGCGATCAAGCACGTCGACATTCGCACCGTCGGCAGCGGGAACATCGGCGCGTCGAACGTCTGGCGCGCGTTCGGCTGGCGGTACGGCGTGCCCGTCATGCTCTTCGACCTCGCGAAGGGGCTCGTGCCGGCGCTCGTGGCCACGCAGGTGGCGGGATCGCTGGCCGGCGTGCTGGCGGGAGGCGCGGCCATGGTCGGGCACGCGAGGCCGATCTTCCTCGGGTTCGAGAAGGGCGGCAAGGCCGTTGCGACGGCCGGCGGCACGATTCTCGGCGTCGCTCCCGTCGTCGGGCTGATCGGGGCGGCTGTCTGGATCCTCGTCTTTCTCGTTACCCGCTACGCCTCGGTCGCGTCGATGGTCTCCGCCTGCTCCCTGCCGCTGCTCGCGTGGCTGCTCGGCGAGCCGTGGCCGGTGATCGCGTTCGGCGGCACGGCGGCCGCGGCCGTGATCGTGCTCCACCGCCAGAACATCCGCAGGCTCGCGGGCGGCACCGAGACTCGCGCGCGTCCCTGGCGGCAGCAGCTCCGCGGGCTTACTGCTCGAGCGGCGCCATCGTCAGGCCGGAGTCCTTGAGCCCGGTCCAGTAGAGCTCCGCCTGCTCACGATGGCCTGACCAGACGATCGCCTGGCCGGCGTTGTGGATCGTGTCCGCGAGCCGAAGCCCCTGCTCGTACGAGACGCCCGGCAGCACGCGGGAGAGTGCGGCGGCCACGCCGTCGAACGTGTTGTGGTTGTCGTTGAGGACGATGACGTTCCAGGGTGCGCCGAGCCCGGTGCCGCCTCCCCGTGGCGCGCGCTCACGCGTGTCGGGCGGGGTCAGGACTGCCGCAGCCACTCGGCGAGCTCGGTCTGCGTGCCCGTCGAGGCGCCCGTCTCGAGCTCGGCGCGGAGCTCGCCGACCGTCCCCGCCCGCTCGGCGAGCACGTCGTGGTCGTGGATCGTCTCGAGGTTGACCTGGCGCGAGAAGACGAAGTCGGCGTCCTCGAGGGAGGGGTACGCGGCGAGGGTTTCCTGGAGGGCGATGCGGACGGAGTCCTCGACGAAGCGCGGCCGCAGGTGCGCATGCTCGACGACGAACAGCTCGTCGGGCCGCTTCAGCAGCTCGTAGACCGGCGCGCTCATCGAGCGCTCGACGACGTCGACGAGATCGACCGCGTCTACCGGCTGATCGGTACCGACGAGCAACGTGCCCCGGCCGCGCTGGTTGTGCGTTGCGATGGGGACGAGCTCGAGAATGCGCTCGACGTCCTCCTCCCCGAAGCCGGCTTCCAGCAGCCGCTCCGAGGCGCGGCCGCGCACGAGCCCCTGGGCGCACGGGCAGGCGTTGATGCCGGTCGCCTCCACGCCGACGACCCGGCGTGTGCGCGCGGGCGACGCGGCGGCGATGCCGATCAGCGTCACCATCTCCTGCGTGGCGAGCCGGGTAACGGGAGTCTCGCGGCGAATGGGCCACAG
>JBKJWA010000016.1:0-6102 GCA_046716705.1 Gaiellaceae bacterium | reverse complement strand
GCGTCACGGCCTGTCTGGCCGGTCTGGCTGCTCGTCGCGGTTACGATCTTCCTCGTCGGCTTTCGCATCGGGCTCGACCTCGGCGACTCGAACGTCATCGACGTGGGCTACTCGGGGGTGATCGGCGCCCACCGCATCGCCAGCGGGGAGGCGCCGTACGGTCACTTCCCGACTGAGGACGGAGAACCGTGCGGGCCGGCCGACCGCTCGGGGCGCACCGTCCTGCGCGTGCAGACCAACGGGCGCTGCGAGGGGCAGAACGCGCACGGCGACACGTACGGACCGGTGACGTACCAGGCGTACCTGCCGGGCCATGCGATCTTCGGCTGGAAAGGAAAGGGCGACCCGCTCCACGCGGCGCACTTCACGGCGATCGTCTTCGACCTCGCCTGCGTCGTCGGGCTCGTTCTGGTCGGTTTCCGGTACGGCGACCGCCGCCTGGCCGCAACGCTCGCCTTCGCCTGGGCTGCGTACCCGTTCACGCAGTACGTGGCGAGCTCGAGCTCGAACGACGCCATCCAGCCTGCACTTTTGATCTTCGGCTTCTGGCTGGCGTCGTCGCCCTGGGGGCGCGGCGGCTTCGCCGCGCTCGCGTCGTGGGTGAAGTTCGCGCCACTCGTCGTCGCCCCCCTCTGGGCGACGTACCCCGCGCGGCGGCTCCGGCCTACCGTGGCGTTCGCAGTCGCCTTCGCCGCAGCGACGCTCGCGGCGTTCTGGGTGCTCTTGCTGGAGCCCGATCCCCTTGGCGCCGTAGCGACCGTGTGGGACCGGACGATCGGACACCAGATCGACCGCGAGTCCCCGTTCTCACTCTGGGACTGGCGGCAGTATCACGCGGGACTCCCCGACCTTCACGTGCTCCAGCGGGTGCTGCAGGCGCTTCTCCTCGGCGGGGCAGTAGCGCTTGCGTTCGTCCCCCGGCGCAAGACGCCGCTTCAGCTGGCAGCGCTGACGGCCGCGCTCCTGATCGGCTTCGAGATCGTGCTCACGCATTGGTTCTACCTCTACGTGGCGTGGTTCTTCCCGTTTGTCGCGTTCGCCCTGCTCGCCCCGAGAACGGACGAGGGCGGCCCGAAGGCCGCCCTCGCGTCGGTTGGGGAAGATGAAGCGCCTAGCTTTTGCTCGCGTTCAGCACCGCGTACTTGAAGAGCCGCTTCGCGTTCTTGAGCTGTGGCGTGGTCAGCGGGACGTAGCGCGCCTTCTTCGCGATCGCCTTCTCGTTCTTGAGGATGTAGTCGACGAACGCCTGCACCTCGTCGCGCTTGAAGGACGAGGTCTTCACGTATGTGAAGATCGCCCGGCCCAGGGGCTTGTAGGTGCGGTCCTGGACCGTCTTCGCGCTGGGCGAGACGCAGCCGTTCCCTCCGTTGACGGACACGAGATTCAGCTTGTCCTTGTTCTCTTCGTAGTAGGAGAGCCCGAAGTAGCCCAGGCCGCCCTTCTCACCCGAGACACCCTGCACGAGCACGTTGTCGTCCTCGGAGGCCTGGTAGTCGGTTCGACTTGCCCCACCCTTGCCGTTGATGGCCTCGGTGAAGAAGTCGAACGTGCCCGAGTCGGTTCCGGGACCGAAGAGCCTCAGCTTCACGTCCGGGAAACCCGGGCGGATGTCCTGCCAGTTGTCGACCTTCGAGCCGGGCTGCCAGATCTTCTTGAGCTCGGCAGTGGTCAGGCACTGTGCCCATGTGTTCTGCTGGTTGACGACGACGGAAATGCCGTCGTTGGCGACTGCGAACGCGATGTACCTGATGCCGGCGCTCCGGCACTTCTCAGCCTCGCTGCCTGCGCCCTGCTTGATCTTGCGTGAAGCGTTCGACATGTCGGTCTCGTCTCGGCAGAAGCGCTCGAAGCCGCCTCCGGTGCCGGAGATGCCGACAGTGACGCGGACGCCCTTGTTCTTCTTCTGGAAGCCCTCCGCGGCAGCCGCGATGTACGGGCCGACCGTGCTGGAGCCGTCGGCCGTGATCGTGCCCTTCAGCGCGCTGCCGCCTGCGGACACGGTCGCAGCCCCCACGGCCGCGACCGCGGCCATGGCCGCTGCAGTTCGGATGAATCGCATGTGCTCTGCCTCGCTTTCGCTGTGTGTGGTTGCACGGCGAGTGTCACCGCGCGAGGCGACCCGATGGTCGTCCGGATGGTGATGTTCTGGTGAAGAGGTGGTGTTAGGCCAGGAGGGGCCTGGCGAAACAGTGACTGTGCCGCCCTGGCGACGAGCACCGCCCCGCCAGGCCCCCTAGTCTGCGTGGGAAGCGTCCGAGAACTCGCGCAGCTCGCCCGTGACGAGATAGGCGACCTGCTCGCCGATGTCCACGGTGTGATCGCCAAAACGCTCGAGGCAGCGGGAGATGACGATCATCCGTAGACCCCACTCCCTCCTCACCTCGTCGCCGCCGACGGCGAGCACGTGGCGCACGAGACGGCGGTTCGAGCGGTCGATCAGCTCGACGAGCTCGACGAGGGACTCGGCGGCCGCGAGGTCGCGCTCGGCGAGAGCTCTCATGGCCACACCGACCATCTCCTCGGCCCGCAGGCCCATCTCGCCGAAGCTCTCGAGCACCTGAGGATCGCCCTCGTAGTCGCCGGCGAGCTTCATGAGCTTCGAGACGGTCACGCAGAGGTCGGCCATGCGCTCGAGGTGGAGGTTGCTGTGGAGGATGGCCAGCACGAGGCGGAGGTCGACGGCGACAGGCGTCTGGCGCGCGAGCAGTGACTCGATGCCCTGCTCGAGGGCGAGGTAGCGGGCGTCCACCTCGTCGTCGAATGCGATCACCTCGTCGGCGAGCTCGGCGTCCTGCTCCCGCAGGGCGGTCAGCGCCCCCCGCAGCGAGCGCAGCACCAGCTCTGCCTCCTCCTGGAGCGCCGCCTCGAGGGTGCCCAGTTCCTCGCGGAAGGACGCACGCAACGCGCTCACTAGCCGAACCGCCCGGTGACGTAGTCCTCTGTGCGCTGGTCGGACGGCTGCGTGAAGATCTTGTCGGTCCGGTCGTACTCGACGAGAATGCCGGTGCGCTCGCCTTCCTCCGCGACGTCCACCGAAAAGAACGCGGTCATGTCGGCCACGCGAGCAGCCTGCTGCATGTTGTGCGTGACGATGACGATTGCGTACTCGCGCTTCAAATCGGCCATGAGATCCTCGATGCGGGTCGTCGCGATGGGGTCGAGGGCCGATGCCGGCTCGTCCATGAGGATGACGTCCGGCTCGACGGCGAGGCAGCGGGCGATGCACAGGCGCTGCTGCTGCCCACCCGACAGGCTGAGCGCGCTCGCCTTGAGGCGGTGCTTGGCCTCGTCCCAGAGCGCCGCCTGCTGGAGCGCGCGCTCGACACGACCGTCGAGGTCGTCCTTCATGCCGAGGACGCGTGGCCCGAACGCGACGTTGTCGTAGATCGACTTCGGGAACGGGTTCGGCTTCTGGAAGACCATCCCGATCCGCTTGCGTACCTCCACGGGATCGACTTTCGGCCCGTAGAGATCGACGCCGTGGTACAGGAGCTCGCCCTTCACCTCCGCGCCCGGGATGAGGTCGTTCATCCGGTTGAAGCAGCGGATGAACGTGCTCTTGCCGCACCCGGAGGGCCCGATCATCGCCGTGACCTCGTTCGGCGCGATGTCGAGCGTGAGGCCGCGCACAGCCGGCTTGCCGCTGTACGAGACCTCGAGATCCCGCACCTGGAAGATGGCCTCGCGCTGCCCGGAGTAGTGCTCCGTCGTGGGCTCGGCCAAGCGGACTGGGTCGGCGATCGTTACCACCTCTTCTGGTAGCGGTTGCGGATGATGATGGCGGCCGAGTTCAGGACGAGCATAATCACGAGCAGCACGATGATGGCGCCGGCAGCGAGCAGCCGGAACTCGGTCTGCGGTTGCCGGATCCAGTTGTAGATCTGCACCGGAAGCGCCGTGAACGCCCCGAGAATCGTCGGATCGAACGAGATGTACGTGAGCGCGCCGATCATCAGCAGTGGGGCCGTCTCGCCGATCGCGCGCGACAGCGCGAGGATCGAGCCGGTGGCGATGCCCGGGATAGCGGCCGGGATCACCTGCCGCCTGACGACCTGCCACTGCGTCGCCCCGAGCGCGTACGCGCCCTGCCGTATGGAGTCCGGCACCGAGCGGATAGCCTCACGGGAGGAGATGATCACGGTCGGCAGTGTCAGCAGCGTGAGGATGATCGCGCCGGCGAGCAGGACGCGGCCGAGGCCGATCCCGCGGACGATGAAGGCGAGACCGAGGATGCCGTAGACGATCGACGGCACGCCCGCGAGGTTCTGGATGTTGACTTCCAGGAAGCGGTTGTACCAGCGCTCCTTGTTGGCGTACTCCTCGAGGTAGAGCGCCGTCGCAACGCCGAGCGGCACCGTGAAGAGGAGGACGAGCAAGCCGAGGTAGATCGTCGCGAGGATCGCCGGCCTTGCCCCTGCGATCTCCGGGTCGATCGAAGGCGGGTCGAACAGCAGCGTCGTCGTGACCCAGTCCCAGCCGTCGAGGACCACATCGCCGACGAGTACCGCCAGCGTCAGCAGCGCGAGCGCGACGGAGCCGAGGAGCAAGATCAAGAACAGCATGCCAGGGAGGTCGCGCCGCGAGCGTGAGATGGTCGTGGCCCCGGTGCTCACTCGTAGACCTCGCGGAATCGCCGGACCAGCCGGATCGAGACGATGTTCATGAGCAACGTCAAGACGAAGAGGCACAGGCCGACGGCGAAGATCGTCTGGTACTCGATTGATCCCGTGGGCACGTCGCCCTGAGCCGTCGCTCCGATGAAGGCCGTCATCGTCTCCAGCGACACGCGCGGATCAGCCGAGATCTGGGCCAGCTGCCCCGCCGCGATCAGCACGATCATCGTCTCGCCGATCCCACGCGAGATGGCGAGCACGAAGCTCGCCACGATCCCCGAGGTGGCGGCTGGCACGACGATGCGGGTCGCAACGTGCCGGCGCGTCGCGCCGAGGGCGTACCCACCGTCGCGAAGGTCCTGAGGCACGGCGAACATCGCGTCCTCGGACAGCGACGCCACCGTCGGGATGAGCATGACGCCCATGACGAGCCCCGCCGAGAGCACGTTGAAGATCTCCACCTGTACACCGACATCGCGGAGGAACGGCGTGAAGAACGTCAGCGCGAAGTAGCCGTAGACGACCGTCGGGATGCCTGCGAGCACCTCGAGCACGGGCTTGAGCACACCGCGTACACGCGGATTGGCGTACTCGCTGAGGAAGATCGCGGTGCCGAGCCCGCAGGGAATAGCCACGAGACATGCCCAGAACGTGATCACGATCGTTCCGACGAGGAGCGGGAGAACGCCGAACTCCCCCTCGAGGAAGAGCGGTGTCCACGTCGTGCCGGTGAAGAAGTCGACTGGTGAGATCTCGCCGAAGAACTCGATCGCCGGCTTGAGCAACGAGAGGACGATCGCGAACGTCGTGATGACGGAGACGAACGCCGCCGTCATCAGGACGATCCGCACGATGTCCTCGCTGTAGCGCCGCCGGGGCGCCCGCAGCGAGAGCGGGGCCGCGCTGTCGTGTGTCGCCACTAACCGGCCAGGGCGGCTTCGAGCTGGGTGCCGGCGTCGGCGAGTTGCTCGGCTGTGAGTGGCACGAAGTCCGCCTGCTCGGCGATCTCCGCGCCGTTCTCGATGATGTAGCGCAGGAACTCAGCCACCTCGTCGCGCTCGAGGGAGCTCCTCTTCGCGTACACGAACAGCGGGCGGGAGAGCGGCGTGTACGTGCCGTCCTGAGCCGTCGCGACAGATGGAGCCACGCAGCCGGCGCCGCCGTCTACTTCCACCGCCTTCAGCCGAGCCTGGTTCTCCTCGAAGTACGAGAACCCGAAGTAGCCGAGCGCGCCCTTGGCGCCCGAGACCCCCTCGACCGTGACGTTGTCGTCCTCGGATGCCTGGTAGTCGGTGCGGCTCTCACCTTCCTCGCCGACGATCTCGCCGGTGAAATAGTCGAACGTGCCGGAGTCTGTTCCCGGTCCGTAGAGACGTAGCTGCTCGTCCGGGAAGCTCGGATCGACGTCCTGCCAGCTCTCGACCTTCGAGCTTGGCTCCCAGATCGCCTTCAGCTGGTCGACGGTGAGACACGTCGCCCAGTCGTTCTC
>JBKJWA010000015.1:0-3632 GCA_046716705.1 Gaiellaceae bacterium | reverse complement strand
CATCCGGCGGATCGCGCTTGACCGAAACGAGGCCGACGAAGCTTTTGCCGAGACTGTCACGTTTTTGGGTCCCGGGACCGGCCATCCGCCTTGCCTCCGAGCCCAGACGAGCCTCACGGCTGGCGGTGGAGCACTGTGGGTGGCATGCGGCCAGTACGATGTTGCTGGCTCCGACGCATCGAGGATCGACATCACGACACGGCGCGTGGTACGTGTGGACCAGGCTCTCGTCAGCTCCTCCCCGGTGGGCGTTTCGTTCTCCGATGTCGCGTTCTGGCTCGGGTCGGTCTGGATTGCCAACCGGTTGGCCGACACCGTCACGCAGATCGACGCGCGCGGTCTGCGCAACGTGCGCGAGGTCGCGGTGGGGAGGGCGCCGAAGGCCGTGGCAGTGGGTTTTGGCTCGGTCTGGGTCGCGAATGAGGACGGTGGCACCGTCTCTCGAGTCACGATTACGGGAGGGGAGGTCCTACCGCCGGTGGTCGAGCCAATCAGGGTGGGCGATGGCCCTGTGGACGTCGCCGTGGGCAAGGATGCCGTCTGGGTCGTAAACCGCGGCGACCGGACGATCTCCCGCGTCGATCCGGAGACGAACGAGGTCGTGGCCACGATCGAGCTCGAGCACGAGCCCGTCAGGGTGGCCGCGGCCGAGGGCTCGGTCTGGGTGACGATTCAGGCGGGCGAGTGAGCGGCTACTTCAGACAGACTGCCGTCAGATCGAGGAGCGGGTTGAGAACGATGCAGCCGACGCGGGCGGATACGAAGGTTTGCTGATTGACGACCGCGACGGGAATCATGGGCGCGACGTCCCTCGATAGCTGCACGTCGAGCTCGCCGTAGGCCCGATAGCGCTGTTCCCCCGTCAGCCGTGACGCGCGGTCGAGCAGCCGGTTGTACTTGGCGGGCAAGTTCAGAAAGAAGAAGTTGAGGTACACCGGGTCAGTCAAAGGCCCGTACTGGACCCGGGCGAGGTCGAAGGGCTCGCCGGGCGTGGCGATCTTCTCGAAAAAGAGGTTGAGGGGAAACAGCTTGATCTCGAGCTCGAGCCCGATCGCCTTCAGGTTTCGCTGCAGGATCTGCGCTCGGGCCACTTCGGCCGGCTGGTCGAGCGTGTAGAGGACGACCTTCCGGCTTCGCAGGTTTCCCTTCGCGAGCGCGCGCGCCTTGGCCACGTCTGGGCCTTTGAGCGGGTAGAAGCGCTCGTCCCGGTAGCCGGGCGCGCCCGGCAGGAGGTACTGGTCGGTTGGCGTCTCGACCCGCGGTCCTGCCTCGCGCACGAGCGCCTTGCGGTCGACCGCGAAGTTGACGGCCTGCCGCAGCTTGACGTTGTTGCGAAAGAGCGGACGGCTCGTGTTGATGTCGAACACGCGCAAAAAGTTCCCCGGCACGACGAAGAACTGCCCGCCCCGCTTGTTGACGCCGTAGCGCCGCGCTAGCTCGACCGTCTGGTCGGATGGGCAGCACGGAAAGGACGTGTCGACGGCGCCACTCGCCACCTGGTCGATCCCCGGGCCGAGGTCGGAAGCAAGGTCGGCGACGAATCGATCGACGTGGTGAGGACGCTCTCCTCGGTAGAAGCGGTTCCGCTCCATCACGAGCCGCTGGCCGGGGACGTACTCGGCCACGTAGTACGGCGCCGCGCTCGGGAGCGGCGCCTTCGCCCCTTCAGGGTCCGCGGGCAGGTTGGGCGGCACGGCGCAGAGCCTCGAGAGGCTTGTGGGCAGCAGATCGGGCACCGGCTTCGTCAGCCGCAGGGTCAGCGTCCTGCCTCTCGCGACGGCGCCGTCGAGCGTTGTCGTCTTGCCGGCCAGCATCTTGCGGGCGCCGACGATGGCCGCGAACCCTGGAAAAAGGGGAGAATCCATCGCCGGCGTCAGGATGCGCTCGAGCGCGTGGGCGAACGCCCTCGCGGTGACGCGCGTGCCATCGGAAAAGCGCGCGTCCTTACGGATCGTGAACGTGTATTTGCGACCGCCATTGGAGATGACCGGGTCTGCCTCGGCGAGGCTCGGCGCGAGGCGATAGCCGGCAGGCGGTGGCTTGTGCGGGTAGGCGATGAGGGTTCCACATGCGGGTGACAGGAGACGTTGCGCAATGGGGAGGCCTGGAAGCGCGGGATCGATGCCGCCGAACCTGCCGATCGCGAAGGCGACCCGGAACGTCCCGCCCTCCTTTGCGGCGAGCGGGCTCGCCGACGTTGCGAGTACAAGCGTCGTTGCCGCGACTACCGCGGCGAGAGGTAGGCGTCCTCGCTTCACTCCTTCGCGCCAATCATTGCAAATCGAGACTCCGGGCCGCGGCCGCCGCCCCGCAGGGTGTCAGGGCCGCGGCCAGAAGTGCGCCTACGAAAAGGCAATCCCCACCTGCCGATACGTCATCGCCGACCTTCCGGTGACGCGTACGTCCAATTGCGCTCGCCAGGGACCGAGGATGCGCGGCGGTCTCTCGATCACGGTCGGCAGCTCCGCCTTCTCCAGGCCGACGAGCTCGACCGATGGGACCTCCACCAGCCGGGACGTCGCCGCGCAGCGGAAGCGCTTGAAACGCCGACCCTGTTCGGCCGGGCCCGAGCCCTTGCAGGCGGCGCCGTTGATCCTGACACCGCCTTGCACCGCACCGAGCGCCTTCCCGAATCTGTCGGCCAGGTTGCGGAACACCCCGGCCGCCATCGGGTCGTTCACCTCCAGCGCGGCCAGCGCGAGGCCGCCGTAGAGCCGAGCCGATGCCCGAAACTGAGCCTCCAGAGCTCGATCGGGGCCTTGCAGACGGACCGTCGCGTCGCGCGCCACGATCCGCTCCGCTTTCGGCTCGGTCCACACCCAGCTGGTGCTGCCAGCCAGGGCAACCGTCGTGGAGACAAAGGCGACAGCGGCGACGCCGAGAGTGACGTTACGCATGATGGTTCTCCTTCCTGTCCGCTGCGACCGCCGGTTGGTCGCTTTGACCACGAGACCTACGTGGGCTAAAACAAGGCCACGGGAAGCGCTAACGCGCCCCTAAAGGCGCAGAGGAGACGCATGGAGTTCCGGATCCTCGGACCGCTCGAGGTCGAAGACGAAGGTCGGCTCCTGAAGCTCGGGGGTACCCAGCAGCGCGCTCTGCTTGCACTGCTCGTGCTGCACGCGAACGATGTCGTGCCCCGCGAGCGCCTGATCGACGAGCTGTGGGGCGGCGAGCCGCCTGACACCGCGCGCACAGCCCTGCAGGTGCACGTCTCGCAGTTGCGCAAGCTCCTGGGCAGCGAGCGAATCGAGACGCGTAGCCCGGGATATGCGCTCCGCCTCGAACCCGGCGAGCTCGACCTCGAGCGGTTCCAGGAGCTCGTCGTCCTGTCGCGGCGCCTGGAACCGGCTGAAGCCGCGGCCGCTCTGCGCCAGGCCCTCAGCATGTGGCAAGGGTCGCCGCTCGCCGAGCTCGAAGGCCTGCCCTTCGCCCGGCGGGAGCGGCTGCGTCTGGATGAGTTGCGTCTCGCCGCCGTCGAGGAGCGGATCGAGGCCGATTTCAAGCTCGGCCGCCACGCGAAGCTCGTGCAAGAGCTCGAGCGACTCGTGGCCGAACACCCGCTGAGGGAACGGCTGCGCGGACAGCTGATGCTGGCTCTGTACCTATCCGGGCGCCAGGCGGAGGCGCTC
>JBKJWA010000014.1:0-2924 GCA_046716705.1 Gaiellaceae bacterium | reverse complement strand
GACGGGTTCGTCGACACTCCCGTGTACGACGGCGCGCGCCTCGGCCCCGGCGCCGAGATGGACGGGCCCGCGCTCGTAGAGGAGCCATTCACCGTCGTGGTGATCCCGCCGGGCGGCCGTGCCCGATTGGACGCCGCCGGGAACTACGAGCTGTCGCTGCCGTGAAGCGCACGATCGTCAGCGGCGTGATCGCCGCCTTCCTGGTCGCGAGCGCGACCCCTGCTGGAGCCGCCAAGTCGTTGACCGCGGAGAAGTGGGTCGCGGGCTTCTGTGAGTCCCTGACCTCCTTCACGGACGGCTTCGGGACGATCCGCGACCAGCTCATCGGCGAATCGGACAACGCGGCGGCGGCGTACGCCGAGGGCGACATCAACGCCGCAGCCCAGGTGTTGGCCAGGATGGCCGGTTACCTCGATGACGCCGGCGCGCTCTCGGAAGACACGGCTGATGAGTTCCGAAAGCTGCCGCGACCCGATGTCGACGGCGGCCGCGCGCTGAAGCGCAACATCGGCCGGATCCTCGGTCGCGGCCTCGACGACATCGCGGACGAGTTCGCCGAGAAGGCGGACGACATCCGTGACCTTCGCCGTGAGCCCGACCGTCAGGTCGTCGGTGCGGGACTGATCGCGCTCGGCGAGGATCTCACCGCCGCTGGTGAAGAGATCGGTGAACGGATCTCGAACGCCCTGAGCTCGCTCTCGATCAACAAGGACGCCGAGCGCAAGCTCGACACGGCGTTCAGCGAGGCACCTGAGTGCCTGCCCCTCTACGGCCCCTGACGTGCCCGTCTGGCTCACCGAGCACGAGCACGCCGTCGTCGCGGCCGCGGCCGATCGACTGATCCCGCCCTACGACGAGCACCCGGGCGCGGCGGCCCTGGGGGTGGCCGACTACATCGACACGCTGCTCGGTGCGTTCGAGCTCGACCCTCCACGCATCTGGGCGGGGGGCCCGTTCTCGGGACGCGCCGGCGGGGAGCCCAGCTTCGCCCGCTTCTCTTCGCTCTCGCGACTCGAGGAGCTCGCGTGGCGGACCCGCATCGAGGGATCGAAGGGCATACCTGAGCGCGAGCGCAACGGGGCGCTGATCGGGTGGCAGCAGCAGTACGCCGAGGGGATCTCCGAGCTCGGCCACGACTTCTTGGAGGTCTCCGGTGAAGAGCAGGACGCCCGGCTCGAGCGCATTCCCTGGTTCAAGACGTTGCTCTACGCGCATGCATGCGAAGGCGCGTACGGTGCCCCGGAGTACGGTGGCAATCGCGGGCTCCGTGGATGGTCGGTGATCCAGTACGACGGTGACGTGCAGCCGCGCGGCTACACGGACGAGGAGGTCGAGGGACGTGAGTAGGGACATCGAGTACCGCTACCCGATCGGCGGTGGCTATGACGGTCAGCTCCACTTCGACGGGCGGGTCTTCGAGTTCTTCAACCTGGGCGCCGGCGGCTCCGTGCGCGAGAAGGTGAGGGCCTGAGATGACAGAGCATGTGCAAGCACGCACCGAGCAGATGATCCTCGACTTCGACGGTCGCGTGCTGGAGATCTTCGGCAACGCCGGATCCCGGCGAGCGCTCGCGTCTGAGCTGACGTACTCGCGCTCGAATGCCGACAAGAAGGGCCGAGTGAGCGTCACGTTCCACACCTTGGGCGGGACCATCCTGATGTTCGTGCTGGAGGCCCAGGACGTCGCCGACATCGACGCCTTCCTCGCCGCGCTCGAGCAGGCCGGGGTGCAGAAGGCGGAGTGAACGACCGCCAAGTCCGACTGCGTCTCTCTCCTCGACCTGTGGGTATGAATGGATTGTGATGCGGTGATCGTCGGCACCGGCCCGGCCGGTGCCGCCACCGCCGAAGTGCTCACCGCCGCGGGTTGGTCGGTGATCATGCTCGAGAAGGGGCGCAACCACCTGCTCGCGCTCGAACCGCCGTACGACCCGCTCGGGCACGTGAGCAACGACGAGCTCAAGCTGACGTTCCGGCACTTCCTCGGCCCCGATCCGTGGCTCGAGCCGCGCACCTTCCGTCACCGCGAGGCCGACGGCGACCGCATCTACGTCGGAGACGTGAACAACCTGCCGTCGACAGTCGGGGGTGGGGGCTTCCACGCCGACGGCAAGCTGCCCCGCTTCCGCGAGATCGACTTCCGGCTGCGCTCCGAGCTGGGCCCGGTCGAAGGCGCCGACGTCGTCGACTGGCCGCTCGGCTACGACGAGCTCGAGCCGTACTACGGCGAAGCGGAGCGCGTCGTCGGCGTCGCCGGTGACGACACGGCCAACCCGTTCGCCGCCTGGCGTTCGACCTCGTATCCCATGCCGCCGGGCCCCGACATGTTCTGTGCCGTGCTGACCTCGGAGGCGGCCACTCGCCTCGGCTACCACCCATACCGGGCTCCCACGGGCGTGAACAGCGTCGAGTACGACGGCCGGCCCGCGTGCAACAACTGCGGCTTCTGCGCCTTCTTCGGCTGCCCGATCGAAGCCAAGGGTGATCCCGTGGCACCCCTGCGGCACGCACTGCGCACCGGCAAGTGCGAGATCCGGCCCGAGTCGTACGTGACCGAGGTGATGCTCGACGCGAGCGGGAAGCGAGCCCGCGGCGTGCGCTACGTCGATGCCGACGGCGAGACGCGCGAGGTGACGGCGCGACATGTGGTCGCAGCGGCCGGGGCGTTCGAGACGCCGCGCCTGCTCCTTCGGTCGGAGATCGGCAACCCCGACGTCGTGGGGCGCTTCCTCATGTACCACTTCCAGACGTTCGCCCTCGGCATCTTCCCGTTCCGCCTCCACGCCCATCGCGGCCGCGCGGTCACCCACCTGATGGACGACCCGATCATCCCCGACGACGCCGCGACCCGTGCAGCACGGGACGCGGGCTTGCCGTGGCTCCGCGGCGGCATCGTCGAGCACGGGGGCGCGTCACATCCGGTG
>JBKJWA010000013.1:0-9086 GCA_046716705.1 Gaiellaceae bacterium | reverse complement strand
CCGCTCGGCTTCCAGCCCGGCGAGCTCGCGAAGGTGTTCCTCATCGTCTTCCTCGCGGCCTACCTCCGTGAGAAGCGGGAAGTGCTCGCGCAGGCGCGGCTCAAGGATCTGGGGCCGCTGCTCCTCTTCTTCGGCGCGGCGATGCTCGTAATCGTCGAGACGAACGACCTCGGCAGCGCGTTCCTCTACTTCGGGATCTTCCTGGCGATGCTCTACGTGGCGACCGGGCGGGCGCTCTTCGTTGCCGCAGGCCTCGCGCTGTTCGCGGGAGGCGCCGCGCTCGCGTACACGTCGATCGGCCGCGTGGGGGTGCGCGTCGACACGTGGCTCGACCCGTGGGCCGACGTGCACGGCGCCGGCTACCAGCCCGCGCAGGCGCTCTACTCGATCGGCAACGGCGGCTTCGGCGGCACGGGCCTCGGCCGCGGAACGTTCACGAGCCCGGAGGGCGCGGCCTACATCCCCTACCTCGACACGGACTTCATCTTCGCCGCGCTCGCTCAGGAGCTCGGTCTCGTCGGTGTCGCCGGCTTCCTCCTGGTCTTCATGGTGCTCTGCCTGCGCGGCTTCCGCGCCGCCATCCTCGCCGAGGACGGGTTCTCGAAGCTCCTCGCCGTCGGCTTCACATTCGGCCTCGCGCTCCAGGCGTTCATCATCGTCGGCGGCGTGTTGCGGGTGATCCCGCTTACCGGGATCACGTTGCCGTTCGTGAGCTACGGCGGATCGAGCGTCGTCGCGAACTTCGTCATGCTCGCCGGCCTCCTGCTCGTCTCGAACCGCGCCGAGGCGCGAGCCCGATGAACGCCGAGATCCGCAGAGTCGCGTTCGTCGGGCTGACGCTGATCGGCGCGCTCGTCATCGGCACGACGTACTGGCAAGCGTGGGCGGCGGGCGATCTCGCGGCGAGGCAGGACAACGCGATCAAGAGCGTCGCCCAGTTCAAGATCAAGCGCGGTCTCATCGTCGCCGGAGACGGCACGGTGCTGGCCGCGAACCGGCGGAGGAAGGTTGACGGCCAGACGTTCTACTTCCGCCGCTACCCGCACGCCACTCTCGCGTCGAACGTCGTCGGCTACTCGACCCAGGCGCGGTCGCGAGCAGGACTGGAGCGCTCGCTCAACGACTACCTGACCGGCTCGAACGGGAGCCTGCGCACGGTGCTCGGCTCAAAGCTCGACGCGCTCGCCGGCAAGACGATCGTCGGCAACAACGTCGTGCTGACGATCGATCCGCGGCTCCAGCGGGTCGCTCAGGGGGCGCTCGCCGGCAACTGCGGGGCGGCCGTCGCGCTCGAACCGTCCACCGGCCGGGTACTCGCGATGGCGACGTCCCCGGGCTATGACGCCGGAGCGGTCGAGAAGAACTTCGGGAAGATCCTCAGGCGGCGTGCCGCATGCCGGCCCGCGGCATCGCTGCTCAACCGGGCCACCGCGGGCCTCTACGCGCCCGGATCGACGTTCAAGCTCGTGACCGCGGCCGCCGCGCTCGACAGCGGGAAGGTCCGGCCCTCGACGACGTTCAGCGACCCCGGCTACTGCATCGAATACGGCAAGCGTGTCTACAACTACGACACGGACAGCCCATTCGGAGCCGTGACCTTCCATCAGGCCGTGCAGTACTCGATCAACTCCGTCTTCTGCGAGGTGGGCAAGCAGCTCGGCGCGCGGCAGATCCTCGAGTACGGCCGGCGCTTCGGCATGTATTCGGCTCCGGGGCTCGAGCTACCGGGCGGAGAGCAGCGTCCCAGCGGGCTCTACGAGGAGGGAAGGCTGTTCTTCCCGAAGCAGGACTTCGAGGCCGACCCCGGCCGGCTCGCCTTCGGGCAGGAGCGGCTCGGGATCACGCCGCTGCAGATGGCGATGATCGCGTCGGCGATCGCGAACGGGGGCGTGCTCATGCAGCCGTACGTCGTCGAGCTCATCCGCGCACCCGGCGGGAAGGTGGTGCTACGCCACAAGCCGAAAGAAGTGGGGACCGTGATGAAGCCGACCACCGCCCGCGCGCTGACTGAGATGATGGTCGACGCCGTCTCGGCAGGAACGGGCACGGCCGCCCAGATCTCGGGCGTCGAGGTCGCAGGTAAGACCGGTACCGCGGAGACCGGTGTCGCGGGTCGCAACACGACGTGGTTCGTCGCGTTCGCTCCCGCAGAGGGCGCGCAGATCGCCGTCGCCGTCGCGCTCGAGAACCAGTCGGGCACCGGCGGCGGGACGGCCGCCCCGATCGCGCGCGAGATCCTGACAACCTCTCTGGCGCAGGAGCGCTCTCCCTAACCTGTAGCGATGCCCAGTTCCGACATCTCACTCGACGAGGTCTTCGACGGCCGGTACCTCGTCGTGCGGAAGCTCGGCACGGGGGGCATGGCGACCGTCTACCTCGCAGAAGACCAGGAGCTCGGCCGCCGCGTGGCGATCAAGACGCTCGACGACCGCCACGCGCAGGACGAGCAGTTCGTCGAGCGGTTCCGCCGCGAGGCGTCGAGCGCCGCCGTCCTCTCTCACCCCAACATCGTCTCGGTCTACGACCGCGGACAGAGCGACGGGACGTACTACATCGCGATGGAGTACCTCGAGGGCAAGACCTTGAAGGAGCTCCTCGTCTCGCGCGGCGCTACGCCGGTCCGAGTCGCGGTCGACTACGCGCGCCAGATCCTCGCCGCGCTCGACTACGCGCACCGCAACGGCATCGTCCACCGCGACATCAAGCCGCACAACATCATCGTCGCGCCCGACGGCCGCATCAAGGTCATGGACTTCGGGATCGCCCGCTCGGGGTCGAGCGAGGTGACGGAGGCGGGCTCGATCATCGGCACCGCCCAGTATCTGTCGCCCGAGCAGGCGCGCGGCCTCCCGGCCGGACCGTCCGCCGATCTCTACTCCACCGGGATCGTGCTCTACGAAATGCTCACGGGCAGCGTTCCGTTCAGTGGCGACACGCCGCTCGAGGTCGCGATGCAGCACCTCTCCGCCGTGCCCGAGCCGCCGTCCGCAAAGCGACCGGAGATCCCGCACGAGCTCGACGCCATCGTCCTGCGGGCGCTGGCGAAGGACACGGACCAGCGCTACCGCTCGGCTCGAGACATGGACGCCGACCTCGCGCGCTTCGCGCAGGGTCTCTCGGTGTCGCCGGCCACCGAGGAAGCCGCCACGTCGGTGCTGGCCGGAGCCGGCGGCGTCGCCGCCGGAGCGACGACCGTGCTCCAGGGCTCCGAGGCGCCGACGACGTACCGGCGCTCGACCGACCGCTACTACGACTACGAGCGCGCCGTGCGCCGCCGGCCGATCTGGCCCTGGCTGCTCGCGGCCTTGCTCGTCGTCGCCGCGGGCTTCGCCTCGTACTACGTCTACGACCGGATCGCCGACCAGATCGGCGGCGCCGACCTCGTCTCGGTGCCGTTCGTGGAAGGGAAGCTCCAGTCGCTTGCCGTGAAGGAGATTCGCGGGGCGGGACTCGTGCCGGAGGTCCGCAAGCGTCCCAACGAGAACGTCGAGCTCGATCGGGTCTTCGACCAGGACCCGGCCGAGGGCACGAGAGTCGACAAGGAGTCGACCGTCGTCATCTTCGTCTCGTCGGGGAGGGCGAAGACCACGGTGCCCGACGTGCGCGGGATGAGCCGCGACGACGCCGTGGCCTCGCTGACCGCCGCCAGCCTCAAGGTGAGCGTTGCCGAGGTCTACTCCGAGCAGGAGCCCGGAGTCGTGACGGCGCAGAGCCCCGGTCCCGGCACGAGGCTCGTCGAGGGCGAGACCGTGCGCATCAACGTCTCCCGAGGGATCAGGCAGGTGGCGGTGCCGTCAGTCGTCGGAGGATCCCTCGACGCGGCGATCGCCGAGATCGAGGACGCCGGCTTCGTCGCAGGCTCCCCGGTCTTCGAGAACTCAGACAAGCCGGAGAACACCGTCATCGCGCAGGATCCCGCCGGCGGATCGCTCCAGCGGCCCGGGGCGACGATCGCGCTCACGGTGTCGAAGGGGCCGGCACAGGTGCAGGTGCCCGACGTCGAGGGCCTCGACCTCGCCACCGCGCGGGCAACGTTGCGGGCGGAAGGATTCCGGGTGAGCGTGGTGCGCGCAGACACGGATCTCATCGAGGAGGACGGGATCGTCCTCGCCCAGTCGCCGGCCGGAGGAGTCGACGCGGACCCGAAGTCCACGGTCACCCTCACCGTGGGGCGCTTCGTCGAGCCGCCGCCGGACGAGACCTTCCCGACCGACACCACCGAGACGACGCCGACCGACACCGGAGAGCTGCCGTTCCCGTGAGACGCGTGGCGATCATCATGGGCGGCCGCTCGAGCGAACGGGAGATCTCGCTCGCATCCGCCAGGTCGGTCGAGGCAGCGCTCGATCGGGACCGGTACGACGTCGCCACCGTCGAGATCGGGCATGACGGTCGCTGGGCGCTCGGTGACGGCGGGCGAAAGGAGATCGAGGGGGGCTCGGCGGCAGAAACGCTTCCCGTCCCCTCCGCCGGCAACGCCGTCACGGCGACGCTTGCGGGGGTGGAGGTCGTGCTGCCGATCCTCCACGGTCCGTTCGGCGAGGACGGGACGGTGCAGGGCATGCTCGAGCTGGCGGGCGTGCCCTACGTGGGCGCCGGTGTGACCGCGTCCGCGCTCTGCATGGACAAGGATCTGTTCAAGGCCGTCATGCGCGACCAGGGCGTTCCCGTGACGCGAAACATCACGCTCAGGAACGGCGCGGTGCCGGAGACTCCGTTCGGCTACCCGGTATTCGTCAAGCCCGCCCGCCTCGGGTCGTCCGTCGGCATCACGAAGGCCCACGACGAGCAGGAGCTGCGGGCGGCGGTCGAGCTCGCGTTCCGGCACGACGAGAAGGTGCTCGTCGAGGAGTTCGTCTCGGGCGTCGAGGTCGAGGTGGGTGTGCTGGGGAACCGCGAGCCGTTCGCCTCGCTCGTCGGCGAGATCGTCGTCACGAACAACGAGTGGTACGACTACGAGGCGAAGTACGACGAGGGCGAGATGGATCTCGTGATCCCCGCGCGCATCACGGAGGAGCAGACGGCCCGCGTGCAGGAGCTCGCGGTGCAGACGTTCGTCGCCACCGAGTGCGAGGGGATGGCCCGCGTCGACTGCTTCGTGACGGAGGCTGGGGATGTCCTCGTGAACGAGCTGAACACGATCCCCGGCTTCACGTCGACGAGCGTCTACGCGAAGCTCTTCGAGGAGTCCGGCATCCCGTATCGCGACCTGCTCGATCGCCTGATCGAGCTCGCGCTCGAACGTCACGAGCGCCGCTCGCGCCTCGTGTTCTAACCGCTAATGCGTGTCGGCCGGCGGCATGCGCTCGGCCAGTGTCCCCAGCACCTTCACCGCGATGGCGGCGTCCTCGGCGAGAAGGCGCCGGAAATCCCTGCCGCTGACGACGAGAGCCCGGATGGGCGACGTGGCGGTAACGGTCGCCGTGCGCGGGATGTTCGAGATGAGAGCGAGCTCGCCGAAGAAGTCACCCTCGCGGAGCGTCGTGATCCGCTTGCCGTCGCGGGCGACCTCGACGGTTCCCTCGAGCAGCACGAAGAACTCGCGGCCTGGCGCGCCCTGCCGTGTCAGCACCTTGCCGGCGCGAAGGTCGATCTCGTCGGCGAGCGTCGCAATCGTCTTCAGCTCCTTCTTCGAGCAGCCGGAGAACAGCGGCACCGACGCGAGCATGTCGACCTTGTGGTCGCGGTGCAGCCTCACGCGAGGAGTCTAGCCCTCCATGTCCGCGGGCGTTCTCGCAGCGAGCGTCTCGTGCACCTTCGTCGAGATGCTGAGATCCTCGCCGAGCAGCTGCTTGAAGTTCGCGTCCGAGATGACGAGCGCGCGCAGCGGCGCGGTGGCGGTGATGGTGGCGTTCCGCGGCTTCCCCAGCACGAGCGCACCCTCCCCGAGAAAGTCACCGGGGCCAAGCGCGTTGACCTGCACCCCGTTCCGCTCGACCTTCACCGTCCCATCGAGCAGGATGAACATCTCGCGGCCGGGGCCGCCCTGACGCGTGAGGATCTTCCCCTCGCGGAACTCGAGCTCGTCCGCGAGCGCGGCGATCCGGCGCAACTCCTTCTTCGAGCACGCCGAGAAGAGCGGGACGTTGCGCAGCAGCTCGACCTTGTCGTCTCCTTCACGCCGCAGCATGGGGAAAGACTAGGTCAGGAGAGGGTTGCTTCGAGCGCGCTCTCCCAGACGTCGAGTGCCTCGTCCAGCTCCGCGTCGGAGATGACGAGCGGCACGAGCACGCGGATGCAGTTGCCATGGATCCCGGCCTTGAGCAGCAGGAGGCCGTGCGCCATCGCGTGCTCGGCGATTGCGGTCGCGAGGTCGGAGGCCGGCTCTTTCGTGGCGGGGTCGCGGACGAGCTCGACGGCGAGCATCGCACCGAGGCCGCGGACGTCGCCGATCTGAGGAAACCGCGCCTGCCAGCCGAGCATGCGCTCGCGCATGAGGTCGCCCAGCACCTGTGCGCGGGCGACGAGCCCGTCTTCGGCGATCACGTCGAGCACGGCGAGTGCGGCCGCCTGGGCGACCGGGTTCCCGACGTACGTCCCGCCGACGGCGGAGTCGTCGGGCGCGTCTATGATCTCCGCCCGGCCGATCACTCCGGAGAGTGGGAGGCCGCCGGCGATCGACTTCGCGACCACCATGAGGTCGGGCTCGATGTCGTAGTGCTCGATCGCGAACATCCGGCCGGTGCGTCCGAAGCCCGTCTGCACCTCGTCGACGATGAGGAGGATGCCGTGCTCGTCGCAGATCCGGCGGATGCCTGTCATGAGCTCCGGTGGACAGACGACGAAACCGCCCTCCCCCTGGACCGGCTCGACGACGATGGCCGCGACCTGCTCGGCGGCGACGTGGGTGACGAAGGCACGCTCAAGCGCGGCGAGCGCGGTCGCTGCATCAGGCCCGCGATAGTCGTTCGCGAACGGGACGCGGTAGACCTCGGGAGCGAACGGGCCGAGGCCGGCCTTGTACGGGTGCGTCTTCGACGTGAGCGTGACGGCGAGCAGCGTCCTTCCGTGGAAGCCGCCCTCGAAGGCGATCACGGCCGGCCGCTTCGTGTATGCGCGAGCGAACTTCACGGCGTTCTCGATCGCCTCGGCGCCGGAGTTGAAGAACGCCGCCTTCGTCGGAGCGGAGACCGGGGTGAGCGCGCAGAGCCGCTCGGCGAGCTCCACGTAAACCTCGTACGGCACGACGGTGAAGTCCGTGTGCGCGAACAGCTGCAGCTGCTCCTGCGCCGCCGCCACGACGCGGGGATGCGCGTGGCCGACGGCGAGGCAGCCGACGCCGCCGGTGAAGTCGATGAACGTGTTGCCGTCGACGTCGGTCAGCGTTGCGCCGGTCCCCTCCGCCACGACGACCGGCACGTAGACGGACAGCGGCTCTGCGACGACCTGCTCCTTGCGCGCGAGGATCTCCGCCGACCGCGGGCCGGGCACGGCGGTGCGCAGCTCGATGGTCTTCGTCATCGCCACGGTCGCGAGCATATCCGAGCGATCGGCGCGCCCCACCGATCCTTTCGGCCGTGTCCAGGTGCCAGGCTCAGGGACAGTCACTGGGACAGACCCAGTGACAGGCACTATGACTGTCACTCGTAGAATCGGGGCATGGTTCTCTCGGACCGGACGATTCGGCGGCTGCTCGACGAAGGTCGCATCGAGATCGACCCCTACGACCCCGGGCTTCTGCAGCCGTCGAGCGTCGACGTGCGCGTCGACCGCTACTTCCGCGTCTTCCACAACGCCCGCTACCCGTTCATCGACGTGAAGCAGCCGCAGGAGGAGCTCACGGAGCTCGTCGAGATCTCCGGCGACAGCCCGTTCATCCTGCACCCGGGCGAGTTCGTGCTCGGCTCGACGCTCGAGCGCATCAAGCTCCCGGACGACCTCGTCGCCCGGCTGGAGGGGAAGAGCTCGCTCGGCCGGCTCGGCCTGCTGATCCACTCGACTGCCGGGTTCATCGACCCCGGCTGGGACGGCCACGTAACGCTCGAGCTGTCGAACGTCGCCAACCTCCCGATCACGATCTACTACGGGATGCCGATCGGCCAGCTGTCGTTCGTGCAACTGACCGAGCCCGCCTCGGCGCCCTACGGCTCGGCCGGCCTCGGCTCGAAGTACCAGGGCCAGAAGGGACCGACGCCGAGCGCGTACTGGCGGAACTTCGAAGCCGAGGGGTCGAAGTGAAGATCCTCGTCACCGGCGGCTACGGGTTCGTGGGGCCGAAGATCGTCCACGCGCTGCGGGCGCGCGACCACGACGTCCGAGCGCTCGTACGCGAGCGCGGCCGTGGGAAGACTCTCGAGGCCTGGGGCTGCGAGCTCATCGTGGGCGACGTCACGGACCCGGAGAGCCTTCGTCGCGCAGCGGAAGGCGTCGAGTGCGTGGTTCACCTCGTCGCGATCATCAAGGGCAGCCCGGAGGAGTTCGAGCGCGTCATGGCCCAGGGCACGCGCGATCTCGTCGCGGCCGCGGAGGCGGCGGGCGCCCGGCGCTTCGTGCTCATGAGCGCGCTCGGCACAAGCGAGCGGAACCGCGAGCTCGTTCCCTATTACCGCGCGAAGTGGGACATGGAGCAGGCGGTGAAGGCCTCGGCGCTCGAGCACGTGATCTTCCGGCCCAGCTTCGTCTTCGGCCAGGACGGCGGCGTGCTGCCGATGTTCGTCCGCCAGGTGCGGCTGTCTCCGGTGACCCCGGTCGTCGGGGACGGCGGGGGACGCCTGCAGCCGGTCTGGGTCGACGACGTCGCGTCGTTCTTCGCGGCGGGCGTGGACTCGCCCGCAGCGGCGGGCCAGACATTCGAGCTCGGCGGGCCCGACGCGGTCACCTGGAACGAGCTCTTCGAGCGCATTCGCCAGGTGCTCGGCGTCCGGCGGGCGACGATGCACATCCCGGTCGGCCTGATGCGCTTCGGCGCTGCGCTCACGGACTGGCTGCCCTTTGCGCCGATCACCCGCGACCAGCTGACGATGCTCGTCGAGGGCGGAGACCAGGTCTGCGATCCCTCACCGGCCATCGAGGCGCTCCGCGTCCTCCCCATGGGCCTCAACGAACAGCTGCGGCAAGTGGCGTAGAAAGACTTGGGGCCGCTCTCG
>JBKJWA010000012.1:0-11411 GCA_046716705.1 Gaiellaceae bacterium | reverse complement strand
CGCGTGCGTACACTGGGCGCAAGGCCCCGTAGCTCAGTGGATAGAGCGGCGGACTTCGAATCCGCGTGCAGAGGTTCGACTCCTCTCGGGGCCATCTCCTTGGAGTTGCCATCCGGCCGCTGTGGGAGGCTAGACCGCATGGATCTGGCATCCTCGACCGCTCGTGCGGCCACGAGCACTGGCTGGGCGGCGTTCGCGGGCGTCTGCTTCCTCGTTGCCGGCACCTTTCACGTCATCGAAGGCATCGCTGCGCTGTCGAAGTCGAGGTACCTCTTCGCGCAGGTCCTGTTCGCGAATCTCGAATTCTGGGGGGTCGTGCTGCTCGTCCTCGGCGGTCTCGGGATCTTCGCGGGCTACGCGATCCTCAGCCTGCAGGAGACCGGGCGGGTGCTCGGAATCGCGCTCGCGTCCGTCGGCATCGTCGTCCAGCTGATGTTCATCAACGCGAACGCGTGGTGGGGAATCGTGATGATCGCGTTGTACATGGCGATCCTCTATGGGCTCCTCGTCAAGGGCGAGGAGACGCGCGTGTACCCGCCGGTCAGCGACGCGTAGCGAGCACGAGCGCGTCGACTGCCTCGACGGATGTGCCGTCCTCGAGCTCCGTCGGCCGCCGCACTTGCTCGGCGCGCTCGATCTCGAGCTCCGGAAGCTCAGCGACGATGCCGGACGGCGTGTGGAGCAACGACCGGTCTGTCGGGCCCGGCGCGCCGGTGGCGACGTTGCCGACGTCGTGGCCGACGATGAGCAGCGTGCCGCCGCGGGCCACTGCTGCGGCTGCCTTGGCAAAGACCGGGCGTTCCCCGCCGGCAACGTGGAGATAGGCGACGAGGACGAGGTCGAAGGCCTGCGGGGCCGGATCGTACGTCGCGAGGTCGGCCTCCACCCAGTCGACGCCGACGCCGGTCGCCGCGGCTCGCTCCCGGGCTTGACGGAGGGCTTCCGTGGAAAAGTCGACCGCTGTCACACTCCACCCGCGCTCGGCCAGCCACATGGCGTGCCGGCCGTTGCCGCAACCGAGGTCGAGCGCGCGTCCCGGTGCGAGGCCGTCGAGGGCGTCCAGCACGACGGAGCTCGGCTTGCCGTGGGCATGGAGGAGCGTGTCCGTCCAGCGGCGATCCCAGTCGCGGGCGTCCAGGTCAGCCCTCCCGGACCGACACCCGCTCGACCACCACGGGCTGCGACGGCTGCTCGGTGACTGCGTCGCCGAGCGCCTCGATTCGCTCGACCGTCTCGTAGCCCTTCGTCACCTCGCCGGCGACGGCGTACTCGGGAGGCAGGCCCGCGTCCTCCGCTGTGACGACGAAGAACTGGCTGCCGCTCGTACCCGGCGGCTCGGCCGCGGTCTTCGCCATCGCCACGACCCGGCGCGTGTACTTCGTGCCGGGTGGCGGCACGTCCTCGGTCGAGTAGCCCGGCCCTCCGCTGCCGCCGCCGGTGGGATCGCCGCCCTGGATGACGAAGCCCGGCACGACGCGATGGAACGTCGTCTCGTCGTAGAAGCCGCCCTCCGCGAGCGCGACGAGCGAGGCCGCTGTGTCGGGTGCCGTTCCCTGGTCGAGCGTGATCTCGAAGTCACCGCAGGTCGTCTCGAAGACGAGCGTGTAGGTCACCGTCTCGTCGAGGAGCTCGGACGGCTTCGTGGCACCGCCGTCGGGCTTGGCCGCCGGCGCGTCGACATCCGCGCAACCCTCGGCCGCCGAGTCGCCTCCGTCGCCGCCGCAGCCCACCAGGGCAAGGACTAGGAACGCTAGGGCGGCGAGGCGCACACCCGCGATCGTAACGTCATGATGCAGAAGCGATGCGGGTCTGCCTCATGGTGGAAGGGCAGGAGGGCGTGAGCTGGGACGAGTGGCTCGCACTCGCCGCGGCCTGCGAGCGGAGCGGGCTCGAGGGGCTCTTTCGCTCCGACCACTATCTCTCAGTCGTGGGGAGGCGCGAGCGGTCCTCGCTTGACGCGTTCACGACCCTCGCAGGCCTGGCAACGGCGACGGAACGGATTCGGCTGGGCACGCTCGTCTCACCGGTCACGTTTCGCCACCCCTCGGTGCTCGCAAAGTCGGCCGCGACGATCGACCACATGTCGGGCGGGCGGTTCGAGCTCGGCCTCGGCGCCGGGTGGAACGAGGCAGAGCATGCGGCGTACGGCTTCGACTTCCCGGCTCTGGGCACGCGCATGGAGCTACTCGAGGAGCAGCTGGAGATCGTCCACCGGATGTGGACCGAGGACTCGGTGACGTTCGCTGGCAGGCACTACCGGCTCGACGACTGCCCCGCTCTGCCGCGCCCGCTACAGCAGCCGCATCCACCGCTCCTCCTCGGCGGCAACGCGAAGCCCCGGTCGGTCGCGCTCGCAGTTCGGCTCGCCGACGAGTACAACACGCTTGCGGCGTCGATCGACGACTGCCGCGAGCGGAAGTCGGTGCTGGTCGAAGCGTGCGAGGCCGGCGGGCGCGATCCCGCGACGCTTCCACTGACGCTGATGGCGACGTGCGTAGTGGGGGAGGACCGGGCACAGGTGCTCGAGCGTGTGCGCGGCGTGCTGGCGGTGTTCGGCTCCGGCGACGAAGATCCAGAGGCGGTGCTCGCCGAGCGGAGCGAGCGGTGGGTGGCGGGCACGCCCAGCGAGGTCGTGGAGCGGCTCCGGGCGCTGGCAGAAGCGGGCGTCGAGCGCGTCTATCTCCAGCATCTCGTTCACGGCGACACCAAGATGGTCGAGCTCATCGGCGAAGCCGTCGTGCCTGCGCTCGCAGGGTAGCCGTGCGGCGGTTCCGTGACCGCGTCGAGGCCGGCCGCGAGCTGGGTGAACGGCTGGCCGAGAGCTACCCGGTCCGCCAGGACGTGCTCGTCCTCGCACTTCCGCGCGGCGGCGTCGTAGTCGGTCGTGAGGTCGCAGACCGGCTCGGCGTGCCGCTGGACGTCCTCGTCGTCCGGAAGCTCGGCTTTCCGGGGCAGAGCGAGCTCGCGATGGGCGCGATTGCGAGCGGCGGAGTGCGAGTTCTGAACGAGGCACTGCTGAACCAGACCGGAGTGCCACCGGGCCTCGTCGAGGACGTGGTGGCGCGAGAGGGCGCCGAGCTCCAGCGTCGTGAGTTGCTGTACCGCGGCGACCGGCCGGCGCCTGACGTGGCCGGCCGGACAGTTCTCGTCGTCGACGACGGTCTCGCCACCGGTTCGACGATGCTCGCCGCGGTGCAGGCGCTGCGGTCGCTCCGTGCCGGCCGGGTGGTCGTTGCCGTGCCTACGGCCCCGCGGCAGACCTGCGACGCGCTCGAGGACGTGGCCGACGAGGTCGTCTGCCTACGGCAGCCGGATCCGTTCTACGCCGTCGGTCTCTCGTACGCGGACTTCGCCGAGGTCGCGGACGACGAGGTTCGTGCGCTGCTCGGCTCGACCACTCCATGACCGCGCCATGGCCAGAGGATGTCCAGGCCGGCGCGCTCCGGATTGTCGATCACGTACCGACGGGTCGCTTCGAGGTGCTGCTCATCTCGGACAACCCACGCCGAGAAGCGGCTCTGGAAGAGATGGCCGCGGCGGCCGTGGCGGCGGTTGAAACGCTGTGCATAGGCGGTGTTGAGACGGTGCATGGAGTCCGAGAGTGTGTGCACCGACGTCTCGAGGACGAGGTGGTAGTGCGTGTCCATGAGGCACCACGCGTGGCATCTCCAGCCGGCCTTCCGAGCGGCGGTCTCGAAGAGCGAGACGAAGTCGAGCCGGTCGACGTCGTGGACGAACAACGGCTGGCCCTGCACGCTGCGTGCGGTCACGTGGTAGATGCCTTCGCTGGGTAGGTGCTTGCGTGCAACTCGCGGCAATGTCATCCGAGCGTACGGCGTCCTCCTCGCATCGCAAGGCTTTGAGGCTGCCTTCGAACACAGTTGTCACGCTCAAGGGACACTCTCAGTGACTGTCCCTGTGACTGTCCCCTTGACGCTTGACGTGTCCTAAAGAGGCAGGTCGCGGGCGGCGAAGGAGAGCGCCTCGGAGAACGTCGGGAAGGGCTGAATGGTGTCGCGGAGGACGTCGACGGGCACCTCTGCGCGGATTGCGAGCGTTGCCTGTTGGAGCCATTCGCCGGCCTCCGGGCCGACTGCGACGGCGCCGACGAGGACGCGGCGTCCGGGGTCGGCGAAGAGCCTCACGAAGCCGTTCCGCTTCGGCCGCTCGTACGTCGAAGACCGCGAGGTCCGGTTCGTCTCCCACGAAGCGCTGACGAGCCCGTCGCCTTCGACCGTGCCCACTTGTGCCACCTGCGGATCGGTGAAGACCACCGCCGGCACGGCGCGGTAGTCGGCCGCCCGCAGCACGCCGGCGACGTTCGACGCGGCGACGCGCGCCTGGTACTTCGCCACATGCGTGAAGAGCGAGATGCCTGTCACGTCGCCGATCGCCCAGACGTCCTCGGCCGCCGCGAGATGCTCGTCCACGACGATGCCGCTCTTGCCGACCTCGACGCCGATCCGCTCGAGGCCGAGCCCGGCGACCGTGGGGATGCGGCCGGCGGCGACCAGGAGGCGCCCGCACTCGATCGTCTCGCCGTCGTCGAGGCTTACGGTCACCCCTGCGTCCGAGACGTCCACTCGGGCGACGCCGGCTCCGCACCGGACGCGCACGCCGTCCTCTTCGAGCCTCTTCTGGAGGAACGAAGCCGCCTCCTCGGCCATCTTCGTCAGCAGCCGGCTGCGCTGGACGATCGTCACCTGCGAGCCGAGTCGCCGGTAGAGCTGCGCGAGCTCGACGCCTGAGGCGCCACCGCCGACGACTACGAGCGAGTCTGGAACCACGCTCGACGCCGTCGCGTCGGCCGTCGTCCAGTATGGAGCGTCTGCGAGCCCGTCGATCGGCGGCAGCGCCGGACGCGAGCCGGTGGCGACCACGAGCTTGTCGTACTCGATGTCCCGCCCGCCGAGGTCGACGACGCCGGGCGTCTTCACCATCGCGTCGCCGCGGACGAGCGTCGTCCCCCGATCCGCGAGCCACTCGCCGTGCCCTTCGTCGTCGTACCCGTCGACGACCTGGTCGCGCCACCAGAAGACGCGCTCGAGGTCGAGCGCTCCGGACACCGCCTCGGCGGCGCCCGGGGCCTGTCTCGCGGCGGCGAGCAGCTCCGGCGCTCGGAGCAGCGTCTTCGACGGCATACACGCCCAGTACGTGCACTCGCCGCCGACGAGCGCGCGCTCCACGAGCGTCATCTCGAAGTCGCCCTCGATCCGGCTCAAGGCGCCGACGAACGCCTCGCCGGCGGAGCCCCCGCCAAGGATGACGACCCGCGTCACGCTACCGCCGCCGAGAACGACAGCGACAGGGAGAAGTCGCCGGCAGGATCCTCCCACCACCGGGCAAGCTCGAACCCCGCCCGGTCGAGCTCGGCCTGCAGCCCGTCGCGGCGGAACTTGTCGGAGACCTCCGTCCGCATCTCCTCGCCCGCCGCGAACTCGACCTCCAGGTCGAGAGCATCGACGCGCACGCGCTGGTCGACCTCCGAGCGGAGACGCATCTCGATCCACTCGTTCTCGGAATCCCAGCGTGCGACGTGCCCGAAGCCCTCGACGTCGAAATTGCCGCCCAGCTCACCGTTGATCACATGCAGGACGTTGCGGTTGAACTCCGCCGTCACGCCGCGTGAGTCGTTGTACGCCGCCTCCAAGCGGGCCGGGTCCTTGACGAGATCCGCGCCGAGCAGCAAGGCCTCTCCCGGGCCGAGCAGCCCGTGGAGAGCGGAGAGAAAGCTCGCGCGCTGCTCGCCCGTGAGGTTGCCGATCGACGAGCCGAGAAACGCGAACAGCCGCCGCCTGCCCTCCGGGAGCCAGACGAGATGGTGCTCGAAGTCGCCGACGACGCCGTGCACCTCGATCCCGGGGTACTCCTCGGCGATGGCCGCCGCCGCCTCCCGAAGAGCCTGCTCGGACACGTCGAACGGCACGAACCGCCGGAGGTGGCCGGCTTCGACCATCGCGTCGAGCAGCAGGCGCGTCTTCTCGGACGAGCCGGAGCCGGGCTCTACGAGTGTGTTGGCCGCCGTCAGCGTGGCCACGTCGCCGGCCCGCTCGGTGAGGATGACCCGCTCGCGGCCCGTCAGGTAGTACTCGGGCAACCGCGTGATCTCCTCGAACAGCGCGGAGCCGCGCTCGTCGTAGAACCACTTCGGCGGCAGCTCCTTCGGCGTCGACGTGAGGCCACGGCGGACGTCCTCGCGCAGGGCGTCGAGGCGGTCCTCGGGCGTGAGATAGATGTCGACCTGCAGCGTCGCCGGGGCGGCGCCGTCGGTCACGCGCTAACCGCGCAGCGGAAGCCGGCGAAGATCTGGCGGCGGATGGGAAGGTCCCAGTTGCGAAACGTCAGGCGGGCGACCGTCCCGCTCGTTGCCCACGACGCGCCGCGCAGCACCTTGTACTCCGAGCCGAAGAACACCTCGGAGTACTCCGGGTAGGGAAACGCCCGGAAGCCGGGGTAGCCAGTGAAGTCCGACGACGTCCACTCCCAGACCTCTCCGACGCCGCGCAGGGCGCCGAGCTTCGCGGCACGCTCCCACTCGGCCTCGGTCGGCAGGCGCTTGCCGACCCACTCGGCGTACGCGTTCGCCTCGTCCCACGAGACATGCTGGACGGGCTCGAAGTGGGGTACGGGCTCGAGCCGTCCGAAGCGGCGCCGCAGCCACGCGGATCCATCCCGCTCCCACGAGAGCGGCGGCTCGGGCCAGCCGTCGGCGGCGAGGAAGGCGGCGTAGTCGCCGTTCGAGACGGGCTCGACGTCGATCCGGAACGCGCCGGTCTCCACGTCGTGGGCGGGACGCTCGTTGTCGTAGGCCCAGTCGTCGTCGCCGCCCATGACGAGCGACCCCGCCTCGACGGCGACGTCCCCCAGGTTGCCGGTGATCGGGCCGGGCGACCCTCCGGGGTGCTCCCAGCCCGAGAGCTGAATCGTCTGCAGCATCGTCTCGACGTGCTGCTGCTCGTGCTGGATGACGAGCGCGAACGCGAAGCCGCCGGCGAGGAGCGGGTCGGCCTGATCGAGCTCGATCTCCTCGAGCACGTCGAGCGAGCGAGCCCGCACGTCGTCGAGATACGCGCGCGCGGCACGCGGGTCGAGCAGCTCGAGCGACGGCCGCTCCTCGCGCTCGTGGGCGAACGCGTCGTACGTGTCGTCCGCGTCCGGGTGGATAGGCGGAGCGCCGGCGAGCCGCCGGCTGATCCACAGCTCCTCGAAGTGGCCGATGTGCGCGAGGTCCCAGACGAGCGGGGACATGAGCGGAGACACCTGCTCGGTGAGCTGTTCGTCGGAGAACGGCTCGAGCAACGCCGTTGTCCGCGCCCGCGCGGCCTCCAGCTCGGCTACGACGCGCTTCTTCACCTCGCCCGTCACCTCAGCGGTCCCGCGCATGAAGCGGGGAGTCTAGATTCACGCGGGTGGGTGAGATCCTCGTCGTCTGTCCGCAGGCTCGCGACGAGCGGCTCGCGCGGTCGGCGCGCCACCGGGTTCGCCTCGCCGGCCCGGACCTCGACGTGGTCGACGCCGATCCTCGGGAGTTGCTCGACGAGCTCGCCAGGCTGCCCGCCGACGGCGTGGTCGGAACGAAAGACCGCTCGGCGCTCCTCGCCGCCCAGCTTGCCGAGCGCCGCGGGCTGCCGGGGCCGCGCGCCGATGCCATCGTTTCGTGCCAGCACAAGCCGACGTCGCGCGCGATTCAGCGAGATGTGGCGCCCGACTCGACGCCCGCGTTCGCCGTGCTCGACGGGAAGCCGCCATTTCCCCCGCCGTGGTGGGCGAAGCCCGTCGTGGGCAGGCTGTCGCAGGAGGCGCGGCGCGCCGACACGGAGACGGAGCTCGCCGGCCTCGTCGAGGACTCCGACTACCGGCGGCGATACGCAGACCTCGCCGGCCTCCCGCGGGACGCCGTCTCGGGCTTCCTCGTCGAGGAGCTCGTGCAGGGGGACGAGGTCACGCTCGAAGGCTTCGTGCACGAGGGTGAAGTCACGGTGATAGGCGTCACGGACTCGGTCAAGTACCCGGGCACGAACTCGTTCGAGCGTTTCGAGCACCCGACGGCGCTCGCCTCCTCCCGCCAGGCGGAGCTGGCAGAGCTCGCCGCGGTGCTCGTGCCCGCCCATCAGCTGGATACGTGTTTCTTCAACATCGAGTTCTTCGTGCCCCGTGACGGCCCGGTTCAGATCGTGGAGCTGAACCCGCGGATCGCGTCGCAGTTCTCTCCGCTCGTCGAGGCAGTGCACGGCCGGCCGACATACGACGCGCTGTTCGCGCTCGCGTGCGGCGAGGATCCGCGCTGGGACGGCAGGGGCCCGAGCGGGGTCGCGGTCTCTTATGTCGTGCGCGTCTTCGAGGACGCGCTCGTAGAGGCGGTTCCCGAGCCGCGTGACGATCTCGAAATCCTCGTCCGTCCCGGGCTTCTGCTCTCCGAGCAGGGGGCGAACGACACCGCGAGCTTCCGGCTCGCGATCTTCACAGAGTGGGGGGAGACGCGAGAGGACGCCGTCAGGCGGTGTCTGGAGCGGGCCCGGTCTCTTCGCTTCGAGCTCGCCTCGGCAGCCCCAGGCCGCTGACGAGCGCGCCGGCAAAGGCGAGCCCGGCCGCGACCCACATCGCTGCCTGGAACGCGTCGGCCGCCTCCGCCAGCTCGGCGGCGCTTCGCTCGCCGATCTCGAACGGGTTCCCCTCGGAGGCGCTGTAGACGAGCGAGACGACGACCCCGAGCGCCGCGACTGCCACGAGCTGCCCGACGCGCGACACCGTCGTGTTGATCCCGGAGGCGATCCCTGTCAAGCCCTCCGGCGCCGGCTTCAGCGCGGTCGACGTGATCGCCGGAACGGTTGCGGCCAGCCCGATCGAGAAGACGAGGAGTGCCGGGAAGAACTCCACCCAGTAGCTCGCGCCGGCCTCGAGGCGGCCGAGCAGCGCCAGGCCGACTCCGATCAGCACCGGGCCTCCGACGAGGAAGAGGCGCGGGCCAAGCCGGTCCGCCGCGCGGCCAAAACGGCCGGCGAGCAGCCAGAGCACGATGCTGACGGGCGCCACCACGAGTCCCGCTTCCGTCGGCGAATAGCCGAGTACCGACTGCGCGAAGGGGACGAGGAAGAACAGCGCGCTGCCGAGCGCCGCGTAGACGAAGAAGGTGGCGAGGTTCGCGACCGAGAGCTCGCGGATGCGGAAGAGCGACAAAGGCATCATCGGCTCGGCCAGGCGCGACTCGAACCAGATGAAGGCTGCGAAGGCGATCCCGGCCAGGACGAAGCCGCCGACGACGGCCGGGCTCCCGAAGCCGCTCTCCGGCCCGTCCACGAGCGCCCAGACGAGCGCGCCGACGGCGATCGCGCCGAGCACGGATCCGTAGACGTCCAGATGTCGATGGCGTAGCTTGGTACGGCACGTGTCCCGCGAGACGAGCGTCAGGATCACGGTGACGACGGCGACCGGGATGTTGAGGAGGAAGATCACGCGCCACGACACGGCCTCCACGATCGCCCCGCCGACGACGGGGCCCGCCACGGTCGCGATGCTCGTCCACGCCGTCCACGCGCCGATCGCTTTCCCGGCTTCGTTCCCGTAGGTCGCCCGGAGCAGCGCGAGGCTGCCCGGCGTCAGCAGCGCGCCGAAGATCCCCTGGACCGCCCGCGCGGCGATCAGCACTTCGCTCGTCGGCGCGACACCGGCCAGCACGGATGCAGCCGCAAAACCCGCCACGCCCACGACGAAGGTGTTCGCGTAGCCGTAGCGATCGCCGAGCGCTCCCGCCGGCAGGTAGAGCGCCGCCAGCGCGAGCGAGTAGCTGAGGAAGATCCACTGCTCGCCGGTGAGCCCCAACCCGAGCTCCTCGTCGATCGTCGGCAGCGCGACGTTCACGACGAATGCGTCGAGGAACGCCATCGACGAGCCGAGGACCGTCGCCACGAGCACGAAACGCTTCCGTGTCTCCTCCGTCATGCTTCACCCGAACCCTACGACGAGGAGGATTCGATGTCCCACGGCGACGGCTGGAAGGCGGCAGCGATCGACGACATCCCACCGGTGAAGCCCGACTGGCCCGCGACGTGGAAGTCGATGCGCCACCACTTCGGCATCACCGCGTTCGGCGTCAATGCCGTGACGAAGGACGCGGGTAACGTGCTCATTCCCGAACACGCGCATGCCGAGTCGGGCGAGCAGGAGCTCTACGTCATCCAGCGGGGCACTGCACGGGCGACGCTCGACGGCGAGGAGGTCGACGTGCCCGCGGGCAGCGCCGTCGCGGTCGAGGGCCCCGTCCTCCGGAAGTTCGAGGCCACCGAGTCGCCCACGACCCTCATCGTCGTCGGCGGCACGCCGGGCAAGGCCTACGAGGTCGGCGACTGGGAGAAGTGAGGAGTGCGGGCGAGAGGACTCGAACCTCTAAGGACCTTGCGGCCCAACGGGACCTAAACCCGCCGCGTCTTCCAATTCCGCCACGCCCGCACGGGCAGGGAACAGGATAGTGCCGTCCGCGTTCGCCGCCGGCCTCGGGCTCGGCTTCCTCGTGGCCGCGCAGGTGGGCTGATCTGGCTGCTCGTCGTCGTCGACGTTGGTTCCGGCGTCGCGCTGCTGGGTTCGCGGCCCTACTCGGCTGGCGAACCCTGTCCGATGCCTGATTGCTCCTCCAGGCGGCGGCTCATGACGCTTTCGGCCGCCGCCGACGAGCGCCGGTCGCCGCTGACAGCCGCGACGAAGACATCCCCACGAGCGCCAGAGCGCGCACGGCGTAGATCCCGAGGAGCACGCGCCGCCGTGCGTAGCGGTTGGCCAGCAAGCCGCCGAACGGGAGCGCGATCGCCGCCGGCACCATCCGCACGAGACCGAGCACGCCGAGCGCAGCCGCCCCGCCGACCTCGAACGCGTAGACGGGACAGCGCCACGAAGTGCGTCCACTCGCCGAGGTAGTAGCCGGCCCACGAGAGCTCGAGGCGCCGCAGCTGCGGGTTGCGGAAGACGTCCGCCAGCGTCGAAAGGCGGTCGAGTGCGCGCCGCACGCGATGAGCATCCCACAGCACGCCGCCGGTCACGAAAAGGCGTTCTGGTTGAATGGCCCGCGTGGACGCGACGATCGAACGGCTTCCCGAAGACAAGGTCCGCCTCTCCGTGGAGGTGCCCCGTCACGACCTCGAGCACGCGGTCGACCACGCCGCCTCCGACCTGGCCGGCACCGTCAAGATCCCCGGCTTTCGCAAGGGCAAGGTGCCGATACCCGTCCTCATTGCACGCGTCGGCAAGGAGCGGTTGATGGACGAGGCGATCTCGAGTCACATCGGCGGCTGGTTCCGCTCGGCCGCGACCACGGCGCGCATTCACCCCGTCGCGCAGCCGGATTACGAGTACGACCTGCCCGAGTCGGCGGAGTCGCCTTTCTCGTTCACGGCCACCGTTGCCGTGCAGCCGAAGGTCGA
>JBKJWA010000011.1:0-4169 GCA_046716705.1 Gaiellaceae bacterium | reverse complement strand
CTTGAGCACCGAACGCACGGGAAGCTCCATCTCCTTCGCGAGCTCGCCCAGCTCCTCGACGATCTCCCGCATGCGGGGAGCGGTCAGCTCCTCGCCCTTGGAGGCGAGCTTCGTCTTGCCGGGCTTTCCGTCCTTCAGCGGCTTGTACACGTCCTCGGCCAGCACGCGAGCCGCCGCCGAGCGGTTGAGGCCTTCGGGGAGGAACAGCGGCGAGGTGATGAACTCCTTCGTCTTGCAGTCCTCGTCACGGATGATCACGTCCTGGGCGACGTCCACGAGCCGCCGCGTCAGGTACCCCGAGTCGGCGGTTCGCAGCGCGGTGTCGGCGAGACCCTTGCGGGCTCCATGCGTCGAGATGAAGTACTCGAGCACGGAGAGCCCCTCCATGAAGTTCGCCTTGATCGGCCGCTCGATGATCTCGCCCTTCGGGTTCGCCATGAGGCCTCGCATGCCGGCCAGCTGGCGGATCTGCTTGAACGACCCGCGGGCGCCGGAGTTGGCCATCATGTAGATCGGGTTGAGCTCGTAGAGCGTCCTCTCCATGGCGGCAGCGACCGTGTCCGTGGCCTCGGTCCAGATCTCCGTCGCCTGCTCGTGCCGCTCACCTTCCGTGATGAGACCGCGCTCGAAGTGGTCCATGACGACGGCGACACGCTCCTCGTAGCCGGCGAGGATCTCCTCCTTGTCGGGCGGAATCACGATGTCGTTCTTCGAGATCGTGATGCCGGCGAGCGTCGCGTTGTGGAAGCCGAGATCCTTGATCGTGTCGAGCACGGCCGCGAGCACGGCCGCGCCGAATCGCTCGACGAGGTCGGCGATGAAGTCGTCGAGCTCCTTCTTCGCCATCGTGCGGTTCATGTACGGCTGCGCCGCGGCGGCCGTGGGGTCGGTGAGGACGTCCGCGATCGAGCGGACGATCTCCTCGTTGAAGATCACCCGGCCCGGCGTCGTGAGGACGAGCTCGCCCTGGCGGCGGTACTCGATCGTGTCCTGGAGCTTCACCTGGCCTGACTCGAGCGCCTGCTCCACTTCCTCCTCGAGGGCGAACCGCTTCGGCCGCGGATCGAGCTTCGTGACGTCGAGCGAGGAGAGATCGGCCTCGGTCGAGTACGTGAGGAAGTACAACCCGAGCACCATGTCCTTCGCCGGCGTCGTCAGTGGGCGACCGTGGGCCGGCGAGAGGATGTTGTTCGAGGACAGCATCAGCACGCGCGCCTCGGCCTGCGCCTCCGCGGAGAGCGGAACGTGTACAGCCATCTGGTCGCCGTCGAAATCGGCGTTGAAGGCGTGGCAGACGAGCGGGTGCACCTGGATCGCCTTGCCCTCGACGAGCACCGGCTCGAAGGCCTGGATGCCCAGCCGGTGGAGCGTCGGCGCGCGGTTGAGGAGCACGGGGTGCTCGGCGATGACCTCCTCGAGGATGTCCCAGACCTCGGGCTCCATCGAGTCGACGTACTTCTTCGCAGCCTTGATGTTCTGGACGATCTTCCGCTCGACGAGCCTGCTCATGATGAACGGCTTGAAGAGCTCGAGCGCCATGAGCTTCGGCAGGCCGCACTGGTAGAGCTTGAGGTTCGGCCCGGCCACGATCACCGAGCGGCCCGAGTAGTCGACACGCTTGCCGAGGAGGTTCTGCCGGAAGCGGCCCTGCTTGCCCTTGAGCATGTCGGACAGCGACTTCAGGGCGCGGTTGCCCGGCCCCGTGACAGCACGGCCGCGGCGCCCGTTGTCGAACAGCGCGTCGACGGCCTCCTGGAGCATGCGCTTCTCGTTGTTGACGATGATCTCCGGCGCGCCGAGATCGAGCAGCCGCTTGAGCCGGTTGTTGCGGTTGATGACGCGGCGGTAGAGGTCGTTGAGGTCGCTCGTGGCGAAACGCCCACCGTCGAGCTGCACCATCGGCCTGAGCTCGGGGGGAATCACCGGCACGGCCTCGAGGACCATCCACTCAGGCTTGTTCTCCGAGCGGATGAACGCGTTCACGACCTTCAGTCGCTTGATCCCGCGCTCGCGCTTCTGGCCCTTCGACGTGGCGATGATCTCGCGCAGCGAGGCGGCCTCAGCGTCGAGGTCGAGGTCGCGCAGGAGGTCGCGGATCGCTTCCGCCCCCATGCCGCCCCGGAAGTACACGCCGAAGCCGTACGGCGAGCCGAAGCGGTCCTTCATCTCGCGGAAGATCTGCTCGTCGTTGACGACCATCTTCGGCTCGAGCTCCTTGAAGAGCTCCCATGTCTGCTCGAGCCGGGTGCGCGCCTCCTCGGTCGCCTCGCGCGCGTCCGCACGGCGCTGGTCGATGTCGAGGTACATCTCGCGCACCTTCATGAGCCACGCGACGATCGCGTCGAGGTCTTCCTTTGCGAGCTTCCCGTCGGTGCGCAGGCAGAGGTCGTTCGTGAGCTCGCGGAGCTGCTCGTCGTTCGAGCCGGGCTCCGCCTGCGTCACGACCTCGCGGAGCAGGCCCTTGCCGAGCTTGCGCGCGGACACGAGCTTCTTGTGGTCGACGCCTGCGACGAGCGTCGCGTCCTCCTCCGAGAGCTCCCCACCGGCGAGCAGGCCGTCGAGCACGCGGTTGACGTGCTTCGTGACGGCGCCCTTCTTCGACCCGGTGGCCTTCTTGAGCTCCTTGTGGAGCGGCGCGAGCGCCGTCATGATCTCCGTCGCCGTCTGCGCGACGTTGTCGAGCTCGCGCGGCTGGAGCCGGCGGTCGTCGCGGATGACGGTCGTGCGCACGAGCTCGCGGATCTTCTTCGCATCCTCGGTCGTGACCTTGGGCGCGATCTCCTTGAAGAGCCCGCCGACGAGCCCGCGAACGTCCTCGAGCGTCGGCAGCTCCTGCTCCTCGGCCCAGTTGCCGAGGCCGCGAACCCAGAACTCGTCGTCTTCGTCGAAGCCGCGGTCCGTGCCCTTCGTCAGGTAGTTCCGCCTGCGCGACAGCCGCTGCTCAAGGGCCGCGAGCTGCTCCTCGCGGTCGACGTCGGCGGCGTCGTACTCGGCCCGCACCTTGTCCTCGAGATCGGCGAGGTCCTTCTGCCTCGGCTCCTTGTCGACGTCCGTGACGATGGAGGCGGCGAAGTAGAGCACCTTCTCCAGCTCGCGCGGCGCGATGTCGAGGAGGTAGCCGATCCGCGAGGGAACGCCCTTGAAGAACCAGATATGCGAGACCGGTGCGGCGAGGTCGATGTGACCCATGCGCTCGCGGCGCACCTTCTGCCGCGTGACCTCGACGCCGCAGCGCTCGCAGATGATGCCCTTGTAACGGACGCGCTTGTACTTGCCGCAGTAGCACTCCCAGTCCTTCGTAGGACCGAAGATACGCTCGCAGAAGAGGCCGTCCCGCTCGGGCTTGAGCGTGCGGTAGTTGATCGTCTCGGGCTTCGTGACCTCCCCCTGGGACCAGTCACGGATCTGCTTGGCCGATGCCAGCCCGATGCGGATCGCGTCGAATTCGTTGATGTCGATCTGCGTCACGTGAGCTCTCGCCTTTCGCTAGTGCTGGTCACTCCTGTCATTCGTCCGCCGCTTCCACGTCGGCGAGATCAGCCTCGACCGGCTCGCCGTCCGCCACTGCCTCCGGAACGAGCTCGTCGGTGGGGACGGACAGCTCGCCGTCCTCGTCCACGCGCTCGGCGCCCTCCTCGAGCTCCTCGGCCGTAGGCTCGCGGGCGGCGACGCGAAGCGATCCGGGCGAGAGATCGATGCCGAGCTCCTCGGCTGCCCTCAGCAGCTCGTCCTCCTCCTCGCGGACGTCCACTTCCGCGCCCTCCTCCGAGAGCACGTGGACGTCGAGCGAGAGCGACTGCATCTCCTTCAGCAGCACCTTGAACGACTCGGGGATCGACGGCTCGGCGATGTTCTCGCCCTTGACGATCGCCTCGTATGCCTTCACGCGGCCCACGGTGTCGTCGGACTTGATCGTGAGCATCTCCTGGAGCGTGTACGCGGCGCCGTAGGCCTCGAGCGCCCAGACCTCCATCTCCCCGAAGCGCTGACCGCCGAACTGCGCCTTGCCGCCCAGCGGCTGCTGGGTGACGAGCGAGTAGGGCCCGGTCGAACGCGCGTGGATCTTGTCGTCGACGAGGTGGTGGAGCTTCAGGATGTACATGTAGCCGACCGTGACCTGCGTCTCGAACGGCTCGCCCGTGCGCCCGTTGAAGAGCGTGAACTTGCCG
>JBKJWA010000010.1:0-5238 GCA_046716705.1 Gaiellaceae bacterium | reverse complement strand
CCTGAGGACGACCTCGTCCAACCATCGGAGAAGAACCCGACGGGATACTGGGAGAGCGAGTCCCTCGTCGCATTCACCATCCGCGTCCTGGACACCGTCGGCTGCGATTTTCGGTGCCCGGTCGGTCTCGAGCCTGGTTGGGAGAACGACCCTCGGCTCGACCCCCTGCGACAGGACGCCCGCGCAGCAGTTCGCCGCGTCTTCCCCACCCAGCCGTGGGTCTGGAAAGACCCGCGTCACTGCCTGGCCTTCGCCTTCTGGCGATCCGTTCTGCCGGTGCAGCCGATCGTCGTGCTGGTGAACCGCAACCCGCTCGAGATCGCCGCCTCGATGAATCGGGCACGGAGCGACGAGGGGAAGATCTACGCACTCGCGCTCTGGGAGCGGTACCTCCGTCAGGCGCTTGGTCAGATCACGGGTTTGCCGGTGCTCGTCGCGAGCTATGGGCAGCTCATGTCGGTGCCGCTCGCCTCGACCAAGGGGACGCATGCGTTCCTCACCGGGGCGGGCGTGTCTGCCCATCCGCCGCGGGACGATGACGTCCTGGCGTTCGTGGACGCTCGGCTGAGACACGCCGAGTTCACTCGCACCGACGTCCTGGACGACCGTGACGTCTCTGATGCCCAACGGGCATTGTTCTCGGCGCTGGAGGAGCTCGAGGGAAGCCACGTCGACTTTTCTGCTCCCATCCTTCCCGATGAGACGCCGACGACCGACGCACTTCTGGCGGAGCGGAGGCGAGCGCTTCAAATCAAGCACGAGCTCGGAGGATTGCTCGAGGTCGAGCGCCAGTCCCGATTGAGGTCGAGACTGCGTAGCTCGCAATACCTCGCACCCGCCCGCCCGGTCTATGCGAGCGGACGACGCTTGCTCAAGGCGCTGTCTGCTCGCATTGTCGGCTCTCGGCGGCACATGCACGGACCCTGATGGCCGAGCTTCCCTGGATTCCGCTACGGCGCTCCCGCGCGCGACGCATGCGCGATGTCCGGCCGCCCGTCCACGTCCTCCATGTGGGCAAGACGGGCGGGACGGCCCTGAATCACGTCCTTGCCGAGCATCAGGTCGTGTCCCGTTATCGACTGTGCTTCCGGGGACACGACGTCCCGCTCGCGGACGTGCCTGTTGGGAATCGCTTCATGTTCCTCATCCGCGATCCGCTCGGCCGCTTCGTCAGCGCCTTCAACAGTAGGCTCCGCGAGGGCCGGCCCCGCTACTACTACCCGTGGCGAGAGGAAGAGCGAAGGGCGTTCGCCATCTTCAAGACGCCTGACCAGCTGGCTACGGCGCTCTCGGCCGCCGACGACGCCGAGCGTGAGCGCGCCGAGCGGGCGATGGAAGGTATCGCGCACCTCAACACCCCGTACTCCTTCTGGTTCGGCGACGAGACGCAATTCCAGGCTCGGCTGACGGACGTCTTCTTCATCGGCGTCCAAGATCGATTGGACGAAGATTTCGAGCTGCTCAAGCGGAAACTCGCACTACCGCCGGAGGCGCGACTGCCAACGGACGAGACGGTCGCCCACCGCATGCCGGTCGGCCTTGCCACTGAGCTCAGCGACGTTGCACAGGCGAATCTCGAGCGCTGGTACGAGAACGACATCGCGTTCTTCCGGCTGTGCCGCGAGCTCGCACCGCTGGTTAACGCCGGGCCGTAGAAGCGCTGCCGAGCAGCATCGTCGAAACGCCGTGCGGCAGTCAGAGTCGAACCACGCCGATTCCGCAGCTCCCCTGGCTCCAGTCCTCGACGAACTCGATGCGCTCGCTACTTCGGAACTGCCGCCAGAAGGCGGGAACGGCGCCGACGGCCTCTGTCGGGCCCGGGACGATGTCGTGAAATGCCACAAGGCCTCCGCTCCGCACGAGGGGTGAGTACATGCGGAAGTCGGCCTCAACGCCTTCCCGGGTGTGGTCACCATCGATGAACAATAGGTCGAGGGCTTCTCCACCGAGGATGCCCTCGAGCCGGGCGAGTGTCTCGCTCGAGTGCGAGTTGGCAGCGAGAAAGACGATGCGCTGACGACTTCGGCCGAGCGAGGGGTAGAGACGTGCTCTACGGCGGTACGACGGCCGTCCGCCAAAGCGAGTGTCTGTCGGGGCATCGATAGAGACGAGCAGCGCATCCTCACGCGCGGCGTGCGCGAGCAGGAACAGCGTGCCACCTCGGCCAGTCCCTATCTCGAGAATCGTTTGGGGTGGATCGGAAGCGAGCAGCTCGAGGAAGCTCCGGATCTCGCTTTCGATCTGCATCGGCCTGATCGAGAGCCCGCCGTACCAAAAGTGCTCGGCAAATTCGATCGCCGCGTCCAGCGTCGCCGGCTGGAATCGACGCACGGCCCTCGTGGCGCCTGCGATCTCGAGCACCTCCGCTGCACCCTGCAGCCCCTCGGCCGCTCGCCGCGCGACCCTGGAGACGACCAAGAGGGGGCCACCCTCGGACCACGCTCGCTTCACCCCACGCAGGATTCCTCGGCGCTCATTCATCCGCGACAGCGATGACTTTACGCCCGCAGCTCAGGGTTTGACGGCGATGCGCGCCGTGTGGTCGATCCGGTTGAGAAGGAGCGTCAGCCCGTGCTCTTGGACGTACTCGTCGACGGCTTGGCGCGCGCCCTGCCAGTACCCGTAGTCGTCGACGATCAGCACGCCGGTGTGCGCGAGGCGGGGGTAGAGATGCACGAGCTCGTGCTTCGTGGACGAGTACCAGTCGGTGTCCAGCCGGAGCAGGGCGACCTCGTCCGGTGCGTTCGACGGTAGCGTCTCCTCGACGGGGCCCTCGACGAAGTGGATTCTCTCCTGCGGATAGCCCACACCAAAGATCGCGTCCCGCACGACCTCAATCCCGGCCGCGGCCCTGACGTGAGAGCCCTCGCCGGAGTCGGCGAGCAGGTCTGCGGCTCGCTCGCCCGTGCGCCGGACGTCCTGCTCACTGGGAGCGGTCATGCCGGTGAACGTGTCGAACAGATAGAGATCGCGGTCGGTCACTCCGAGGCGGAGCAGCGTGAGCGCCACCGCCATCATGCTCCCACCGCGCCAGACGCCGCACTCGACGAGGGCACCCGGAACTCCGCGGGCAACGACGTACTCAACGGCGCGGGCAAGCGCGTAGATCCGCGCCGGCGTCGTCATCGTGTAGGGGCTGACACGGGTGCACAGCTCGATGTCCGTCTCGTAGAAGTCGAGCGGAAACGCGTGCTGATCGTCGATCGTCTGTCCAGCGGCCACGCCGCTCCCGCGCCGCCCCGTTCGCCGGAGCAGGAAGCGCGGATGCAGCCGCCACCAGCGGCTCGACTCGAAGGCTGCAACGCGCTCCTCGAGCTGCCTGACCTCGTGCCTCAGCCGGTCGTTCTCCCGAATGACGGCATCGACCGCCTTAGGCACAGGTCCTCCCTCGGATCGCACTCGAAACGCCTCCAAGGCTACGTGCCCGTGCCCCACATGGTCTTGCCGGCGATCGAGGAACGCGCGGGCGAGCCGCAGCGCAAGCCCGCTTGCGGATAGGTCCGGAACGGTCCTCGGAATCAAGAAGGGATCGCTATCCGGAGCCACGACTCCGCGCCTGGTCGTGAAGCCGAGCGCGAAACCTGCCTCGCGTGCCGCCTCCGCCACGCGGCTGTCGGCCTTGCCGTGTGGGTAGGCGATGAGCCTGAGCGGTCTGCCGACGGCGGCGTCAAGCGCCTCCCGGCCGTCCCGGAGCGCCCGATCCAGCGCCGCGTCCGGCAGGGCGGGCAGCGCGTCATGCCGGAGCGTGTGGAATCCCACCTCGAAGGCGGCATCGGCAAGTGCGCGCACGTCCTCCACGCGTAGACCGCTGTCTGCGGGAGGTGGGCCCACGGCCGCCCGCAGCGCGGCAGCAGCGTCGGCGCGCTGGCGGGGCTCGAGGCGCTCGATCGCGCTAGCAACTCGGAAGATCGCACGCGGCGAGCGCTCCAATGCCGCGCGGAAATCGCTCTCCGAGACATGGGAAACTCCGTCAGGCTCCACGAGCCGGCCGTCGATTGCGCGCTGCAGGTCCTCCCACCAGAACGCGTGCGGCTCCCGCAGCGAAGCCCCGCCGAGGAAGAAGGTCGCGGCCACGTTCTCGCGCTGAAGGGCAGGCAGTGCGTCGCGCACATGGCTGGACAAGTCGTCGTCGAAGGTGATCGCGACCGGGAAGCGCTGACCACGGTGCCGGGCTCGCGTCGCCTCGAGGATGTCCGCGGCCGAAACCACGCGGTAGTGACGTCGAATGTGGCGCAGCTGCTGCGCAAAGGCGCTGATCGAAACCGCCGGGAGGATCTCCACGTTGTAATCGCCTGCGGCGGCGCCGCCGACGCGGTGGTAGACGAGCACGACGCCGGCGCGAGCGGACGTCAGACGGGCGCACCAACGCAGGACAACCGCGAGTGCGAGCCGCGCGGGCGCGCGCAGGCTCGTCACTGCGACGCCGACCGCGGGCGGCGGGTCATCCTGACCGCTCGTGGAGAGCGCGTAGTCTTGGCCCCGTGCTCAGGCACAGCCAGCGCCTCCACCGTCTGAGACGTCCCGCCTGGATGGGAACGCTCCGGCGCACTTCCCCGCTCAGCGACGGCTACGGCTTCGACCGAGGGACCCCTGTCGATCGTTACTACATCGACAGCTTCCTCGAGGAGAACCGGACGGCGATCCGTGGCCGCGTGCTCGAGATCAAGAACTCGCGATACACGCATCAGTTCGGCTCCGATGTCGTGCAACGGGACGTCCTCGACATCGATCCCACGAACCGCAACGCCACGATCGTGGCCGATCTGGCTGCGGCCGACGGCATCCCAGCCGACGCCTTCGACTGCTTCATCGTCACCCAGACGCTCCAGCTGATCTTCGACACCCGCTCGGCGATCTTCCATGCCCATCGGATCCTGCGCCCGGGAGGAGTGCTCCTCTGCTCCGTGCCATGCGTCGCCCGGATCACGCCCGGGTGCATCGACAGCGACCACTGGCGCTTCACCCGAGCGTCGTGCTCGCGGCTCTTCGGTGACGTGTTTCCCCGGGACCGGGTCACCGTGCGAACGCACGGCAATGTCCTCACCGCGATCGCATTTCTCACCGGGATGGCCGCGGAAGAGCTGAGGCAACGAGAGCTCGATCACGACGACGAGAACTTCCCGCTGCTGGTGACGGTCCGCGCCGAGAAGGATCACAGCGCGGCATCGAGTTGATCCCACACCAGGAACGGCGTCGCGTCGACCGACACCCGCGGGCCGCGGCGGTACTTGTCCTGCT
>JBKJWA010000009.1:0-2752 GCA_046716705.1 Gaiellaceae bacterium | reverse complement strand
CGTCACTCCCAGGCACTCGGTCTATCGCGAGTACTCGCGCGCCGTGTGGGATGCCGTCCGCCACGTCGTCCCTACCGTCGAGCGCACGGGCCTCGACGAGGGCTATCTCGACGTCGGCGAGGTGGCGGCGGACTTCCTCGCGGCGCGCCGCATCGCGGAGGCGGTGCAGGCCGCGGTGCGCGGCGCAACGAGCCTGTCGGCGTCGCTCGGCGTCGCGTCCTGCAAGGTCGTGGCCAAGGTGGCGAGCGACTGGCGCAAGCCGGCCGGGCTGACCGTCGTGCCGGCCGGGCGGGAGGCTGCGTTCCTCGCTCCCGTCGACGTGCGGCGGCTGCCCGGCGTCGGGCCGAGATCCGAGGAGCGGTTGCGCCGGGCGGGCCTCGAGACCGTCGGGCAGCTGGCTGCTCTCGAGGACGACGAGCGACGCCGCCTGCTGCCCGGCAAGACAGGCCGCATGCTGCACGACCGCGCGCGTGGCATCGACCCTCGCCGCCTCGAGCACTCGGTGGAGCGGGTGTCCGTGAGCCACGAGGAGACCTTCGAGCAGGACGTGGGCGACACGGCCATCCTCCACGCCGAGCTGCGGCGAATGGCGCAGCGGCTGGCGGCGCACCTGTCGTCGCGAGCAGAGGCCGCGCGGACGGTCACGACGAAGGTGCGCTATCCGGATTTCTCCATCCGCAGCCGCTCGACGACGCTCGCTGCGGGTGTCGACGATGCGGAGACGATCGGCGACGTCGCGTGCCGCCTGCTCGACCGCGCGCTCGCGGAGCGCGCGGGACCGCTTCGCCTCGTCGGCGTCGGGCTCTCCAACATCGAGCCCTTTCGCCAGCTCGCGCTCACGGCCTCTTAGCGAGTCCCCACACGCAGCCCGAGGCGCTGTGGCAGCGAGGCTACGAGGCGGGCGGGCGCCGAGGGCCTCCGGCCCGACTCCTGAGCGTCCTCGACGGCGACGAGCGCGTAGCGCACGAGGCTCCCGCCGAGGAAGTTCAGCGGCTCGGGCGGCAACCGCCGGATGCTGCGGCCGACGAGCGGCAGCCGCGACCACTCGTCGTCAGCACGGGTCGCAAGCGAGGCGAGGATCTGGCCGCCGAGCCAGCTCGGCCCGACCCCGTTTCCGGTATAGCCCGCGCCGAAGTGGACGCGCGTGCCCGGCACCGTGCCGAACACCGGCAGGTGGTCGGCGGAGACGTCGATCGGCCCGCCCCACGAGTGCTCGACCTTGGCGGCGGCGAGCCCCGGCAGCAGCAGGCGAAGGCCCGCCTCCGCCCGCGCCACCGTCGGCACGTCGGCCGAGAACCGTCTGTCGATACGGCCGCGAAAGCCGATGGGGCCAGAGCCGGAGCCCATGAGCACGCGGCCGTCCGGGGTCGTCCGGAAGTAGTGCAGGAACATCCGGCAGTCGGTGATCGCCTCGCCGCCCGTCCAGCCGATCTCTCGGAGCAGCTCGGGCACGGGCTCCGTGAGCACGACGTAACTGCCGAACGGCGTCAGCAGGCGGGAAAGCGGCTTCCAGCCGGCCGACCAGGCGTTCATGGCGACGACGACCTCGCTCGCGCGAACGTTCCCGCGGGGAGACTCGACGAGGCCGTCGCCGATGCGCGAAGCCTCCGTCCGCTCGTGCAGGCGGATACCGGCGGCGAGCGCCTCCCTGCGGAGCGCGCGGACGAGCCGCGCCGGGTGGACGGTGGCTCCGTCGCGGTAGAAGACGCCGCGGCGGAAGGCGGGTGAGGAGCAGCGGCCCGCAAGCTCGTCCCGCGAGAGCGGAATCGCCTCCTCCTCGACGCCGAGCTCGCGGGCGGCGGCGACCGAGCGGTCGAGGATCGCGTCCTGCGCCTGCGACGCCGACACGCGCAGCAGCCCGCCTTCGCGGAGCCACACGTCGTGCTCGAGCGCCCGCACGGCCGGGATCGCCCCGTCCGCTGCGCGCGCGACCGCGAGCGCGCCGTCGGCTCCGAGCACGTCACGGAAGCGGGCGAGGCTCGACCAGTAGCCGTGAAGAAAGCCGCCGTTACGGCCGCTCGGCCCGATCCCGCAGCCCGCGGCCTCGAGGACGACGACGTCGACCGCGGGCTCGCGGCGCTTCAGCTCGAGCGCGGTCCAGAGCCCCGTGAAGCCACCGCCGACGATGGCCACGTCGGCCGACGTGTCACCGTCGAGCGCGGCCTCAACGGGGTCGGGCGGCGCCTCCTGAAGCCACCACGGCGCGGCGACGCCCGGGATTACGGTCGGGGGAGTTGCTCCCACGCCTCGGCCAGCGTTTCGCCGAGCACCTCGACGATGCGGTCGAACTCGGGCTGGCGCGCGACAAGCGGCGGCGAGATCTGGATGACCGGATCGCCGCGGTCGTCGGCGCGACAGATGAGGCCTCGCTCGTACAGCCGCGCCGAGAGGAAGCCGCGCAGCAGCCACTCGCACTCGTCGTCCGAAAACGTCTCGCGCGTCTCGGAGTCCTTCACCAGCTCGACGGCGTAGAAGAACCCCGTGCCGCGGACGTCCCCGACGATGGGCAGCTCCAGCAGCTGCTCGAGCGTCGAGCGGAACGCCGCCTCGTGCTCGAGGACGCCCTCGACGATCCGCTCGCGCTTCATGATCTCGATGTTCTTGAGCGCAATCGCGCACATCACGGGGTGGCCGCCGAAGGTGATGCCGTGCGAGAACATCGACGTATCGGCGAGAAACGGCTCCATCACGCGGTCCGTCGCGACCACGGCGCCGATCGCCGCGTACGAAGAGGAGAGGCCCTTCGCGCACG
>JBKJWA010000008.1:0-3702 GCA_046716705.1 Gaiellaceae bacterium | reverse complement strand
CCGATCCGCCGTGCGCCCTCGTCCCGGTCGAGGATGCCGTGGAGGATTTCCTCGCCGCGCGTGGCCGATGCGGACACGACCTTCCCGTCCTCGAACGCGAGCCGGATGCCCTCGAGCTCCTGGCCCTCGTGCACCGCCGGGTACTCCGAGAACGTGATCACGCCGTTGGCCGAGCTCTCGACGGGCGCGAAGAAGAATTCGCCGCCGGGCATGTTCTTGCGGCCGTCGTCGACCTCGCCTTGGCGACCGTCGAGCGAGATCGTGATGTCTGTTCCGTCGCCGACGATGCGAATCTCGGCCGCCGCGTCGAACCGGTCGGCGTAGCGGCGCATCCGCTCGCCCTCCGCGTCCCAGTCGAGCAGGCACGCGCCGAAGACGATCTCCGTCAGCTGGTCGAGCGTCAGGCCGGCCTCCTGCGCGAGGGCGTTCGTCGGGTACTGGCAGCTGACCCACGGGATCTCGGACGTCATCGAACGCCGGTAGAAGACCTTCTCGGCCGTCTGCGCGAGCGCGAGCCGTTCTACGGGGAGATCCGCCGCCGCGCGCGTGTTCTCGGGCGCACCGAGCGTGATCCGGGCGTCCATGCGGTCGCAGGCGAACGTGTCGATCTCCGAGAGCTCGCCGAGCAGGTCCTCGGGAGCAACAGCCGCCCACACGTCGTCGATCGGCCACATCGACCAGTTGATGCGCATGATCGCGTAGGCGCCGCGCCGTGCGATCTGCCGCTCTAGCTCCTCGAGCAGCGGCCTGGCGAGCGGCGTCGAGCGGATGAGCACCTCCCAGCCCGGCTGGACGTCGAGGCAGCGCTCGACGAGGAGCTTCGCGTACGCCTCGACTCGCGGGTCCCTCAGATCGACCACGTCCCGTCTTCCTGCACGACCTTGCCGTCCAGCTCGATCGATCCAGTGCCGCGCAGATTCTTGACCATGTCCCAGTGCACGGCCGAGACGTTCGTGCCGCCGATGAACGGGAAGCCGTTGCCCAGCGCAAGATGGACCGTGCCTTCGATCTTCTCGTCGAAGAGCGTGTTCTGCGTGTGCCTCTGGATGCCGGGGTTGCAGCCGATGCCGAACTCGCCGAGCATGCGGGCGCCGTCGTCGGTGTCGAGCGTCTTGACGAGGAACTCCTCGTCGGTCGACGCCGACGCGTCGACGGCGCGCCCGCCTTCGAAGCGCAGGCGAACGTTCTCGATGGCGCGACCGCCGTAGCACGCCGGGTACTCCGAGAACGCGATCGTGCCGCGCGCCGAGTCTTCGACGGGACTGTAGAAGACCTCCCCGCCGGGCATGTTCGCGCCGATCGCATCCACGTGGCCAAAGCGGCCTTCGAGGCTGAACGTCAGGTCGGTGCCGTCGCCTGTGATCCGCACCTCGCTTGCCGCGTCGAAGTGCGCCGCGATCTCCCGCATGCGCACGGCGAGCGCCTCCCAGTCGACGAGCACGGCGCCGTAGAGGAAGTCCTCGTACGCCCGGACGCCCATTCCGGCATCCTGGGCGAGCGCCGGCGTCGCGAACTGGCAGCCGACCCACGGCTTTTCCCCCGCGAAGAACGGCTCGGAGTGGGGGCGGTATGCCTGGCGGTGGAGCATCAGCCGCTCGGGTGAGATGTCCGATCCCTCGCGGGTGTTCTCCGGAGCGTCGATGACCACGAAGGAATCGGCGTAGTCGAGCTCGTGGGCTGCGATGTCAGGCACCTTCCCGATGAGGTCCTCGGGCGCTTCCTTCAGCCATAGGGACGACCGTGAGAACGAGAGCCGAGGGAGGGCGTACGCCCCGCGGCGGGCGATGGCGGCGACGACCTCGTTCACGAGTGGCCGCGCTTGGGGAGACGCGCGGACGAGTACCTGCCAGCCCGGCTGGACGTCCACGCACCGGTCGACGAGGAGGGTTGCATAGTCCGCAAGCCGGGAGTCAGCCATGGCTGCTGGACACTAACGGCTACAACTTGCTACGCTGCGACTTAGATTATCTCTCTCACACACTGAGCGACCAGAAGGAGAACCGCACATGGGCAAGGTGATCGGCATCGACCTCGGCACGACGAACTCGTGCATGGCCGCGATCGAGGGCGGCGAGCCGGCCGTCATCCCGAACGCGGAGGGCGGCCGCACGACGCCGTCCGTCGTCGCGTTCACGAAGGACGGGCAGCGGCTCGTGGGCGCGCCCGCGAAGCGCCAGCAGGTGACGAATCCCGAGAACACGGTGTTCTCGATCAAGCGCTTCATGGGCCGGAAGTTCGACGAGGTCTCGGAGGAGATGACGATCGTCCCCTACGAGGTCGCGAAGGGCCCGAACGAGGACGTGCGCGTCAAGGCCGCAGGCAAGGAGTACGCGCCGCCGGAGCTCAGCGCGATGATCCTCCAGAAGCTGAAGGCGGACGCGGAGGCGTACCTCGGGGAGGAGGTCACGGACGCCGTCATCACCGTTCCCGCGTACTTCAACAACGCCCAGCGTGAGGCGACGAAGGACGCCGGCAAGATCGCCGGCCTCAACGTGCTGCGCATCATCAACGAGCCCACCGCGGCGTCGCTCGCGTACGGCCTCGACAAGGAGGCCGATCAGACGATCCTCGTCTTCGACCTCGGCGGCGGCACATTCGACGTGTCGGTGCTCGAGCTCGGCGACGGGACGTTCCACGTGAAGGCGACGTCGGGGGACAACCACCTGGGGGGCGACAACTTCGACAAGGCGGTCGTCGACTGGCTCGTGGCGGAGTTCAAGAAGGACCACGGCGCGGATCTCTCGCAGGACCCGGTCGCGCTGCAGCGGCTTTACGACGCGGCGGAGAAGGCGAAGATCGAGCTCTCCTCGACGATGACGACGCAGATCAACCTGCCCTTCATCGCCGAGGGCCCGAAGCACCTCGACATGCAGCTCACGCGTGCGAAGCTCCTCGAGCTCACGGCCGAGCTGCTGGAGCGGACGGTTGGCCCCACAAAACAGGTGATAGCCGACGCCGGTCTCTCCGCAGCCGACATCGAGCATGTCGTGCTCGTCGGAGGCATGACGCGCATGCCCGCCGTGCAGGAGAAGGTCACAGAGCTGCTCGGCAAGGAGCCGCACAAGGGCGTCAACCCGGACGAGGTCGTCGCCGTCGGCGCCGCCATCCAGGCGGGGGTCATGCGCGGGGAGGTGAAGGATGTCCTCCTGCTCGACGTGACGCCGCTGTCGCTCGGCATCGAGACGAAGGGCGGCGTCTTCACGCAGCTCATCGAGCGCAACACGACCATCCCCAACCGCAAGTCGGAGACGTTCTCGACGGCCGAGGACAACCAGCCCTCGGTGGAGATCCACGTGCTCCAGGGCGAGTCGGAGATGGCGCTTTACAACAAGACGCTGGGGAAGTTTCAGCTGGTGGGCATCCCGCCGGCCCCGCGCGGCATGCCGCAGATCGAGGTCGCCTTCGACATCGACGCGAACGGCATCATCAACGTGTCCGCGAAGGATCTCGGCACGGGCAACGAGCAGCAAGTCCGCATCGAGGGTGGCTCCGGCCTCAAGCCGGAGGAGGTCGAGCGGATGATGAAGGAGGCCGAGGAGCACGCGGGCGAGGCGCACGCGATGCGCGAGCTCGCCGACGCGAAGAACATGGCCGAGAACCTCGTCTACCAGACCGAGAAGGCGCTCGAGGAGAACCGCGAGGCGCTCGACGAGTCGGTCGCGGGGACGATCGAGGGCCGGATCATGGAGCTGAACGAGGCGC
>JBKJWA010000007.1:0-3592 GCA_046716705.1 Gaiellaceae bacterium | reverse complement strand
CTCGTGCTGTTCGCGCCGATCGGCGCCGAGGCTCGCTTTTCGGGCGTCCCCATCCCGCGGGACAAGTGGACGCTGACGGCGAGCACGTTCAAAGAGCATCTCCTTCTGCTCGCGGTGCCGGGAGCGGGTTACTCGACGTCACTCATCTGGAACGCGAGCTGGAGGCTACGCGAGTGGTACGTGAACTTCCAGCGGCCGGAGCGCCCCCGGACGCCGGTCGGCTTCGACTACTTCGACGTCGCCCTCGACCTCGTCTGCTACCCCGACGGGCGGTGGGAGGTGCTCGACGAAGACGAGCTCGCGGAGGGGCTGGCGAGCGGCGTGCTGACCGAAGAGGACGCGACAGCGGCGCGCGCGGACGCCGCCCGGCTCGTCGAGGAGTGGCCGTTCCCGACGGGCTGGGAGGACTGGCGCCCCGATCCCGGCTGGGAGCCGCCGACCCTTCCGGCCGGGTGGGACAGAGTCGACGGCTAGGAGACGTCGCGAGCCGCGGCCGCCAGCTCATGGGCCGGCATGCAGATGCCGCCGCGGTCGTAGATGGCGTCGATCAGCCGCGCGTAGAGGCCGTCCCAGCCTCCTGCCGTTGCCGGGTCGAAGCGGTCGGTGTGCCACAGGATCGAGAAGCCGCCGCCGTGCTCCGCCGCCCAGTCGAGCAGTGCGAGCAGTCGCCGCTCGGCCTCCTTCACCGAGAGGCCGAGGTAGCGCGGCTCGGCGAGCGTGACGTCCATCGCGGCAAGCGGGATCTCAACGAGGTCGAGGGGCCGGTCGTGCTCGAGGTCCCACGGCCGGAACGGATGCGCGATGCCCGCGCGGAATCCGGGCGCTCCACCGAAGCCCAGGCTCGAGTCGTACGTGAAGCCGAGATCGGCGAGCGGCGCGAGGTTGGCGTGCGGGTCGACGCGGAGGTAGTGGTAGCGCTGACCGTGGAGCGTCGCGCCGAGCCGCTCGAGCTCCGCCTTCTCCTCGGCGATCAGCGCTGGATCGAACGCCGCCGAGTAGCTCGCGTGTAGGCCGATCTCGCAGCCGAGCCCGAGCAGCGTCTCGACGACCCGCGGCCTGAGCCTGTCGTACGCCTCCGATGCAGGGCCGTCCTGGACGACGCGATGAGCTCCCATGAGGAAGAAGACCGACGAGGCTCCGCGGTGCCGCTCGAGCGCGGCGATGCGCTCGAAAGAGAAGTTCGGGTCGGTGCCGCGCAAGCGGTGGACGGGAACCCCGGCGAGGCCGCGGAGCTCCCGCCATGCTGTGTTGGCGTCGCGCGCTGCCTTCACTCGGCCTGCCCCGAGACGGATGCCCTTGCGCGTCCAGCGCCAAGGGATGTCGACGTCGTGGCTCAGGCAGACGGCGAAGCGGGCGCCGCCCCAGCGACGCGGCTCGAGGCCGAGCTTCTGGCGTAGGCGTTCGAGCGGTGGGTCGAGCGGGTCGAGACGCGTAGCGGACACGGGAAAGCGGCCGTGCTCGTCCCGCGGCCCATGATGCTCCTCGATCCGCGCGAGGTGGAAGAACGCCTCGGCGAGATCGTCGCCTTCCGGAAACGCACCTCGTGCGACTTGCTCCCACGCAGCCTCGCGGTACGGCACGTCGTCGCCGAAACCGAGGTCGTGCCCGCCGATCGTGTCGAGCACCCAGCGGGCACGCCGTTCCACTGCAGGCGGGATCAGCGGAATACCGCCTTGACGACGCGGGCGAGCTGCGCCGCCCCCGGCTTCGGATCGTCGAGCGAGAACACCGGCTCGACGTACGGCGGCCGCTGGAACGCCGGCCGCTCGCCCGCGAGCAGCGTGATCGCCCAGCGCCCGTGCTTGCCCTCGGTCGTCACCGGCACCGGAGGGCGACCGAGCAGGTCGTGATACGCGATGCGGACGAAGTCCACTCCCAGGGCAGCAGCCAGCCCGTGCCAGAGCCAGAGCCGAGGGTTCACCTCCATGAGCTTGAACCGGCCGTCGCGCGGATCCCGCTTGAACTCCACCTGCGACACGCCGTGGAAGTCGAAGGCGCGGAGCAGGCGCAGCGCTGAGTCGACGGCCTCTTCCACCCAGAGGGCCTCGCCGACCCTGCAGGTGCCGATGCCCGGAGGCGACTGGCGGAGCTTGCGACCGCTGAAGAGGCCAAGGACAGCGCCGTCGCCGGCGAGGTAGCTGCCGACGGTGTACAGCTCGTCGTCGCCGCCGGGGATGAGCTCCTGCACCATCGGCTCGAACGGCTCCGCGTCGGCGAACGCGCGCTCGAGCTCCTCGGGCGTATCGCAGCGGAAGGCCTGGCGGCGAAACCGGCGCCGAAATCCGTCGGGGTTCGAGGGCTTCACGAGCAGCGGGTAGCCGATGCGCGCGGCCTCGGCCACGGCCTCCTCCGCTGATCGCGGATGCGCGGTCTGGGGAGTGTCGACGTCGACCGCAGCGGCCCGGTCGAGCTGCTCACGCTTGCTCTGGACGAGGGCGAGCGTGTCGCGGTCGGGAAAGGGATAGAGAAACCGTTCGCCGAGCTCGTCGCGGTGGCGGGCGATCGCGTTCACGGGCGGATCGTGTGTCGGCAGGATCGGCGTCGCGCCCCCGATCGTGTCGCCGAGCTCTCGAAGCAGGTCGGCGTAGGCGGACGGGTCGGTTCCCGGATCGGGCGACGCCACCCGCATCGCGTGGCGCGAGCGGAAGCCGAGCGCGCTCGGGCGATGGTCGACCGCGAACACGGGTACGCCCATGCGGCCGAGCGACCGTATTGCCGTCAGGCCGTTGACGAAGGATGCGTCGCAGACCACCGCGGGTGGGTGAGCACCGGAGCGGGCGTAGGCCGCAATGCGATCGTGGTTCAGCGTCGGCCGGCTACCCACCGCGCAGATTCTAGGAACGCCGCAGTGGGTACTCTGAAGCCATGCGCATTCTGCTCGCCATCGTTGTCATCAGCGCGACGGTAGTCGCCGCCGGGACGGCGTCGACCTCCGGGCGCGACGTTGCCCTGACGATCGCGTACTGGGACGACGAGCAGTCGCCGGCGGCGCCCCAGCGGTGGACGCTTCGCTGCAATCCGCTCGGAGGCACGCTGCCGAACCGGAAGCGTGCTTGCGCGAAGCTGTCGAGTCTCTCTGTGCGCGCGTTCGCCCAGGTCCCGGAGGATGCGATTTGCACGCAGATCTACGGCGGCCCGCAGAAGGCTGTCGTCAAGGGCACGATCGGCTCGCAACGCATCTGGTCCTCGTTCAGACGCCGCGACGGGTGCGAGATCTCGCGCTGGGCGCGCTTTTCGCCGTGGCTCCTGCCGCCGGGCGGCGTCAACTAACCAGCCTCGCCGCGGGGCCCCCCCTCGCCTCCTCCCGGTTTCACGGTAACGGGAAACGACGTACGCGTGTGTTGCAGCTCTGTGCCAGAAGTGCGCCAGGTGATCGGCCGCCCGCCACGGCATCTACGCTCACCCGCGTGCAAATCGAGTACACGACCTCGCTCGACGGCGTCGCGGCCGAGCACCTAGGCGGCTTCTTCGACGGCTGGCCGAAGCCACCGTCGCCAGCGCGTCACCTCGAGCTCCTCGAGGGCAGCTACCGCGTTTGGGGGGGGGGGGGCGGCCCCCCCACCCCCCCCCAGCGCGGAGGGGAAAGGGAAGA
>JBKJWA010000006.1:0-5432 GCA_046716705.1 Gaiellaceae bacterium | reverse complement strand
CGGAGTCACCGGCCGAGGCCGACCTCGTGATGCCGATCCCCGACTCGGGCACGCCGGCCGCCGTCGGCTTCTCGCGCGCGTCGGGCATCCCGTTCAGCGAGGGGCTGATCAAGAACCGCTATGTGGGCCGGACGTTCATCCAGCCCGACCAGGAGCTTCGCCAGCAGGGCATCCGCCTGAAGTTCAACCCGCTCGACGAGGTGGCCGGCCAGCGTGTCGTCGTCGTGGACGACTCCATCGTCCGCGGCAACACGACTCGGCAGCTCGTGGCGATGCTCTTCGATGCCGGCGCGGCCGAGGTGCACGTGCGCATCTCGTCGCCGCCTGTTATCGGCCCGTGCTTCTATGGCATCGACCTGCCGGACGAGGACGAGCTGATCGCGGGCGCGCGCTCCGTTGACGAGGTGCGCGCGTTCATCGGCGCGACGAGCCTCGCGCACCTCTCTCTCGAAGGTCTCACCGAGGCGACGCGGCGGCCTGCGTCGTCCCTCTGCCGCGCCTGCCTGACACTCGACTATCCGACGCGGATCCCCGAGGGGCGACGGCTCGCGAAGCTCCGCTTCGAGCCCGCGCCTATCTAGCGCGGCCGTAGCGAACTGCGCGGGCTGCGGCTTCCGCCTCCACGCCCTCCTCGATGAGCTCCTGTCGCCGCTCGCTCTCGCCGGCGAGCTTGAGGAAGAGCCAGGCGATCGCTGCGATCGTCACCACGGAATCGACGATCATCATCACCGAGCCGGCGATACCCTGGTCGGCGCGAGCCGAGATGCCGAAGCGGGCGACCTCGTGCACGTACGCGAGGTAGATCGGCTCGTCGGCCCACGCGAGCACGTTCGCGAGCACCATGCTCGCGAAGCGCGCGGCGACGATGTAGAGGAGCTTCGTGCCGGTGCCGAACCAACGCGGAGCGGGCAGCGGCTCGAGCACGGGTGCCCAGAAGAGCGCGCCCGCCGTGATGAACGCAACGTGTTCGAGCGCGTGAACGGCGTTGTTCCCAAGCGCCGCCTCGTAGAAGTACGGCAGGTGCCAGAGGTAGAGGTTCACAGCCCACAGCGGCCAGGCGACGAGCGGATGGGCGAGCACACGCAGCCGGTGAATCCACTTGTAGGCCAGTAGGGGACGAAGCAGCGGGCCTGTCAGCCCGGCGACGATCGCGAGCGGCGCGAGCTCCCCGAGCAATACGTGCTGCGCCATGTGGACGAAGAAGAACTGCTCCTCGCCCCACGCGTCGAGCGGGGAGAAGAGCGCGAAGGCGACGAGCGCGAGCCCGACGCCGAACGACCAGCGGCGCCAGGCAGCTACCGGGCTTCCACGTCGGGCGAGCGTGCGCGCGCGACGGTAGTAGAGGAACGCGCCGAGCGCGATGGCGACGGCGGCGAGCGGATCGAACGTCCAGCTCGTCAGCAGCGAGAGGTCCTCGTGGGCGCCGCCGTGTCCGAGGATCACAGCGCTGAGAATAGACTCGCCGGGTGAGCGGGCGGACGTACGACGAGGCCGGCGTCTCCATCGCGAAGGGCGCCGACGTCGTCGAGCGGCTCCGCCGCGCCGTCGAGTCCACCGGCGCCACCGGCTTCGGCGCCTTCGCAGGGCTCCATCGCCTCGACGACACGCGGCTGCTGGCGGCCTCGACCGACTCCGTGGGGACGAAGCTTGTCCTCGCGCGGGAGCGAGGCGCCTTGCGCAACTGCGGCGCCGATCTTGCTGCCCACTGCATCAACGACGTCATCACGTGCGGCGCCGAGCCGCTTGTCTTGCTCGACTACGTGGCAGCCAACGAGATCGATCCCGACCAGGTCGTGGAGCTCGTAGAGGGCGCTGCCGACGTCTGCCGCGCAGCTGGCGTCGCGCTCATCGGCGGCGAGACGGCCGAGCTGCCGGGCATCTACAAGGAGGGCGAGCTCGACTTCGCAGGCACGTGCGTGGGCGTCGTCGAGCGCGACCGCGTGATCGACGGCTCAGCGGTGGCGGCCGGCGACGTCGTCGTCGGATTGCCGTCTGCAGGCGTCCACGCGAACGGCTTCACGCTTGTCCGGCGAGTGCTGCAGGACGAGGACTACGACGGGCCGGACCTGCTCACCCCCACCCGGCTCTACCTCGATGACGTCCACCGCCTACGCGAGACCGCTCACGCGTTCGCGCACGTGACGGGTGGCGGCATCCTTGGCAACCTCGAGCGCGTGCTGCCGGAAGGGCGTCGCGCCGAGATCGACTGGGCCGCCTGGGAGCGCCCGCCGGTCTTCGACTGGCTGGCGCGCCACGTGGCAGAGAACGAGCTGCGGCGCGTGTTCAACCTCGGCGTAGGCTTTCTCGCGGTCGTGCCCGAGCCCGGAGACGACCTCGTGATCGGGCGGATCGTGTGATCGGCGTCCTCGTGTCCGGGGAGGGAACGAACCTCCAGGCGTTGATCGACGGCGACCTGCCGATCGGCGCCGTGGCGTCGAACAGGGCCGGCGTGAAGGCGCTCGAGCGCGCGAAGCACGCGGCGATCCCAGCGGCCGTCTTCGACGCGGCCCAGTATCAGGCTCGAACCGAGCGTGACGCCGCGATGGCCGACTGGCTGCAGGCGAGGGGCGTCGAGCTCGTCGTCTGCGCGGGCTTCATGGAGCTTCTCTCCCCTGCGTTCCTCGATCGCTTCCCAGGCCGAATCGTGAACGTCCACCCGTCGCTGCTCCCCGCCTTCCCCGGCGCGCGCGCGGTCGCGGATGCGATCGCCGCCGGCGTCGACAGAACTGGAGTGACCGTCCACTACGTCGACGAAGGCGTGGACACCGGGCCGGTGCTCGCGCAAGAGCCGGTCCCCGTCGAGCCGCGCGAGTCGCTGGCCGAGCGAATCCACGAAGTCGAGCACCGGTTGTTGCCGCGCGTCGTAAGGGGTCTCCTCGAGTGATCGAGCGTGCGCTCCTCTCCGTGTATGACAAGACGGGCCTCGACGCGTTCGTGCGCGGCCTGGCGGAGCTCGGCGTCGAGCTGGTCGCGAGCGGAGGCACGGCGGCCTTCATCGAGGAGCACGAGCTCGGCGTGACGCTCGTCGAGGAGCTGACCGGGGCCGGCGAGTTGCTTGGCGGGCGTGTGAAGACGCTGCATCCTCAGGTGCACGCCGCGATCCTCGCGCGTGCCGACAGCGAGGAGGACGCCCTCACACTGGAAGAGCTCGGCATCCGGCCGTTCCAGCTCGTGTGCGTGAACCTCTACCCGTTCGCGCACGTCGCCTGGCGGTGGGGCGTGAGCGAGGAGGACGCCGTCGAGATGATCGACGTCGGCGGTCCGGCGATGCTGCGTGCGGCGGCGAAGAACTACGCGAGCGTGACGCCGGTCTGCCGCCCTGACCAGTACGGCGGGGTGCTCGACGAGCTCCGTGAGACCGGCGAGCTCTCGCTGGACACCCGTCGCCGACTCGCCGCCGAAGCCTTCGCGACGACCGCCGCCTACGAGTCCGCGATCGCGACGTGGTTCGCCGAGGGCTACGAGAGCCCGGACACGGTCACGCCGACGTTCGACAAGGTGATCGACCTCGCGTACGGCGAGAATCCCCACCAGCGCGCCGCCTTCTACGCGGAGGCCGGAGCGCGCCGCCACGTCCTCTCCCGCGTCGACCAGCTGCAAGGGGACGCCCTGTCGTTCAACAACCTCGCCGACCTGTCGGCTGCCCGGGCCCTGTCCGAGGAGTTCACGGTGCCGGCCTGCGTGATCGTGAAGCACAAGAACCCGTGCGGCGTCGCGCTCGGTGCGACGATCGAGGAGGCATACGAGCGCGCGCGCGCCGCGGATCCCGTCTCGGCTTACGGAGGCGTCGTCGTCTGCAATCGTGCGATCGACGGCGCGCTCGCCGGCCGGCTGGCCGAGCACTTCGTCGAAGTGCTCTTCGCCCCCGGGTTCGACGACGACGCACGCGCCGCGCTGGCGGCGAAGCCGTCGACGCGCGTGCTGCTCGACGCGGAGCGACGCCATGCCTCACCGGGCGAGCGCGACTACCGGCGCGTACTGGGCGGCCTGCTCATCCAGGATTCGGACGCCGACCTCGACGCGCGCGACGCGATGGAGGTCGTGTGCGGCGAGCCGACGGAGGAGGAGTGGGGTGAGCTGCTCTTCGCTTGGCGCGTCTGCAAGCACGTCTCGTCGAACGCCATCGTCATCGCGCGCGAGCTACAGACGATCGGCGTCGGCGGCGGGCAGATGAGCCGCGTCGACGCCGTGCGCCTCGCGGTCGAGAAAGCGCGGGAGCTCGGCCACGCGTGCCAGGGCGCGGCGCTCGCGTCGGACGCCTTCTTCCCCTTCGCCGACGGGCCGCAGCTGGCGCTCGACGCGGGCGTGCGGGCGTTCATCCAGCCCGGCGGCTCGAAGCGGGACGACGAGGTGGTCGAGGCCGTGCAGGCGGCCGGCGCGGTGATGGTCCTCACCCACCGCCGCCACTTCAGGCACTAGCTAGACAACTTGCAGGTAGGCGCAGAGGCGTGTATCGCCTGGAAGCGGCGACCGGCCGACGCGGGCAACCCGAAGCTGCCGGCCGTCCCCGTCAACGACGCTGCCTGCGCCGGGTGCCGGCCCGTCGCGCTCGACGAGGGTGTAGCCCCGCTCGCCGGGTAGGAAGGCGAGGTGGCTGGGGGACGGTGCCTCGCCGATGTGGCGCCGCTCGATCTCCGACCGGAGGCCTGCGCCGAATACGTCGTGTTGGTGCGCCGCTTCCACGCTGAGCTGATCGGCACCGCCCGGAAGTGGCTTGAGCGTTACGCTTCGCGCCCGTGGCTCGCGAGCATCCGACGCTGCTCGACCTCGTCGGCGGAACGCCGGTCGTCCGCCTGCAGAAGCTCGGAGCAGAGCTCGGCTGCACGCTGCTCGCGAAGCTCGAGTACATGACGCCCGGCGGGTCGAACAAGGACCGGATCGGGCTGCGCATGGTCGAAGCCGCAGAAGCCGAAGGCAAGCTCGAGCCGGGGGGCACGATCGTCGAGCCGACCTCCGGGAACACCGGCGTCGGGCTCGCGCTCGCCGCGGCAGTCAAGGGCTACAAGCTCATCTGCGTCGTCCCCGACAAGGTGGCGACCGAGAAGATCGCCCTGCTCCGGGCGTTCGGAGCCGAGGTCATCATCTGCCCGACCGCCGTCGACCCCGACTCGCCGGAGAGCTACTACTCCGTGTCCGACCGGCTGGCCGAGGAGATTCCCGGCGCGTACAAGCCCGACCAGTACTCGAACCAGGCGAACCCTGAGGCCCACTACCACTCGACCGGCCCCGAGATCTGGGAGCAGGTGGGCGACGAGCTCGATCTGCTGGTGATCTCGGTGGGCACGGGCGGGTCGATCACCGGCACGGGGCGCTATCTGAAGGAGCGCAAGCCGGATCTCGTCGTCGTCGGCGCCGACCCCGAAGGCTCGGTCTTCACGGCAGAAGACGAGGGCGGCGTCCACCCGTATCTCGTCGAGGGCATCGGCAAGGAC
>JBKJWA010000005.1:0-2989 GCA_046716705.1 Gaiellaceae bacterium | reverse complement strand
CGATGTCGACACCAAGCTCTTGAGCCACCTTGCGTACGAGCGGGGTCGCGCGCGCCTTGCCGTCTGTTGCGGCCGGAACAGACCTGCCCTCTTCAGATGAAGGGGTCTGACCCTGGGTCTGACCCCGCGACATGTCCTCTTTCGCCGGCTCTGGGTCGCCTCCGATGGCCACGAGCACAGTGCCGACGGGAACGACCTCGCCCTCGGCCACGAAGATCCGCGACACAACGCCGGCGGCGGGCGACGGGATTTCGACCGTTGCCTTGTCCGTCTGGATCTCGACCAGCGGATCGTCCTCGGCCACCTCCTGCCCTTCGGCGACCAGCCAGCGCGCGACCTCGCCCTCCGTGAGGCCCTCACCGAGATCGGGGAGCTTGAACTCGTACGCCATTGTCAGATCATCCCTCGAACCGAATCGCATCGTGGCGCAGTACGGCGTGCACGCCTCGCACGTTGTTGACGATCTGGGTGACGCGCAGGTCGACGACGAGGCTCGCCAGCGCCAGCGCATCGCGCCGCTCGAGGCCGTGCTCTCTCCCCATGAGGTCGAGCATGGCGTCGGTCGCGATCGCAGCCGCCTCGTCAAGCTCCTCGTCGAAGCCGAGCGTGAGCCAGGCCTCAGGCGTCCACGCGATCGGGGTGGTCAGCGGCAGGTCGTCGCGGATCGTCACCGTGAGCTCGGCTCGCTCGCCCGGGCATTCGATCGCGAGCTGCGAGACCTCGCCGTCCCCCTGGCGCGCGTGACCGTCCCCAGCCGAGAGCAACGCGCCGTCGACCGGGATCGGCAGGTAGAGCGTCGAGCCGGCGCCAAGCTCCTTGCAGTCGATGTTGCCGCCCCACACACGCGGCGGCTGCGTCGAGTGGGCTCCCGGCTCCGGTGGCGGCATGCCGATGACGCCGAGGAACGGGCTCAGGTCTAGCTCCCGGCCGAGTTGGTCGCAGCCCAGTGTCCCGTCAGCATCGAGCGTCCAATGAAGCCTCCACTGCTCGAGCTCGCTGACGCCGAGCCGGTCGTTCAGGTCCGTCCGCCAGCCCCCCGCCTCGGTGACGCCCCACGGCCCGACGCGAACCGACTCGACGCGCACTTCGAGCGTCTGGCCCGCCCGCGCGTTTCGCACCTCTACTGGGCCGATGAGCGCGTGGCCGCCGTCGAGCTCCGGGTCGCGGCCCTCAAAACGCTCTTCGCGGGAGAGCCACCAGCCCGCATTCGGGCAGGCGAACGCGATCGTATCGCCCGAGTCGATCGTCAGCACCGGCTCGAGGTCGCGTGAGAAGTGACCGTGCAGCGTCCGCCGCTCGAGCGGGATCTCGTGGATCACAGTGGCTGTACCCGCCGGCCGGCCGCGTCGAATGCCTGGAACACTGCAGATCCCGCTGGTGCATCCGCGAGCCCGTCGCGGAAGAGGCTGAAGATGACGGCGTCGCGCGGCGCGGCTCCCTCCCCCGACGTCAGCCTCCGCCGCAGGCGAGCTTCCTCCGCGAAGCCGAGCTTTCTCGGGACCGCTGCGCTGGGCTCGTTCGCGGGATCGACACGGATCTCGACGCGGTCGACGCCGCAGATCTCGAAGGCAACGCGCGTCAGGGCAGCCGCCGCCTCGGTCGCAAGACCCGCTCGTACCCGACTCTCGCGAATCCAGTAGCCGATCTCCAGGGCCTCCGCGCCGACCCGCGTGTGCAGCCCCGTTCCGCCGACGACCTCGGCTTCATCGGAGGTGAAGATCCCGTAGACGAAGTCCTGGCCGAGGTCGAACCTGCCTCGGAAGGTTCGCAGGAGCTTCACCTTCTCTTCGAGCGACTGCGGCTCGTCGTGCGCCCAAGGCATCCACGGCCGCAGATGGTCGAGGCTAGAGTCGACTGCAGCCTTCAAGAGCGGCGCGTCGCTCGGCTCCCAGCAGCGCACGACGAGGCGCTCGGTGACGATCCGGTACGGCGGGTCGATCAAAAGTCCAGCAAGCGCCGCACGGCGCCGAGCACGCGAGCCACGGAGGGCATGTAGGCGTCCTCGAGCTGCCAGTACGGGTACGGCACGTCGTAGCCGGTCACGCGTAGGACCGGCCCGCGGAGGTCGAGGATAGCCTTCTCGGCGAGCACGGCCGCCACCTCGGCTGCGAAGCCGCACACGCGCGGGGCCTCCTGCACCACGACGACCCGCCCTGTCCTGGCGGCCGACGCGAGCAGCGCCTCCTCGTCGAGCGGCTTGAGCGATCGCAGGTCGAGCACCTCCACCGACGCTTCCTCAGAGATCTCCTCCGCGGCTTGCTCCGCGAGGGGCACCATCGAGCCGTAGGCGACGATCGTCACGTCGCCGCCCTCGCGCGCCACGCGCGCCTTGCCGAGCGGGACGACGTGCTCGCCGTCCGGCACCTCGCCGCGGATCGTGCGGTAGTGGAGCTTCGGCTCGAGGATGACGACCGGATCGGGATCGCGGATCGCCGCCGCGAGCAGGCCCTTCGCGTCGGCCGGCGTGGACGGGATGGCCACCTTCACCCCGGGCGTGTGGACGTAGTACGTCTCCGGGGAGTCGTCGTGGAGCTCGGGCGCCCGCACGCCGCCCCCGTACGGCATGCGCACGGTGATCGGGAACTCCATCGAGCCCCGTGTCCGCCAGCGGTACCGGCCCACGTGGTTGATGAGCTGGTCGAGCGCCGGGTAGCTGAACGCGTCGTACTGCATCTCGCACACCGGCCGCCAGCCCGCCATGGCAAGACCGATCGCGGTGCCCATGATCCCGGCCTCCGCGAGCGGCGTGTCAACGCAGCGGTCCTTGCCGAAGCGGTCGCGGAGCCCCGCCGTCGCCCGGAAGACGCCGCCCGCACGGCCGACGTCCTCGCCGAGCACCATCACGTCATCGTCGCGCTCGAGCTCGACGTGATGGCAGTCGTTGATGGCCTCGATGATCGACCGCTCAGCCATCGCGCATCCCCGCCGGCGGATCGACGTAGGCGTGATCGAAGACCTCGGACGGATTCGGGGGCGGCTCGGCTTCGGC
>JBKJWA010000004.1:0-6924 GCA_046716705.1 Gaiellaceae bacterium | reverse complement strand
AAACCCCCCCCCGCATAACGGGTAAACCCCCGACCCCCCGCCTATCTCCGCCGGGGCCCGCGGCGCCGCCCGCCTGACGAGCCCCTCGTCCCAGTCGTAGTCCTGTTCCCGCAGCCAGCCGAGGAGGGCGTCCGCGTTGGCGGCCTCGGACAGCCCCCGCAGATAGACGCCGTGCATCCACGTGAGCTTCTCTTCGTCCAACACGGCCGGGCTCTTCGAGACGCGCTCGAGCGAGAAGCGCTCGACGAGCTCCTCGCGGGACATGATCGTCGTCTTGTCGTCGTAGCTCCAGCCGAGCAACGCCAGGTAGTTGACGAGCGCATCGGGCAGGTAGCCCTGGGAGCGAAACTCGTCGGTCGTCACCGAGCCGTGGCGCTTCGAGAGGCCTGCCCCATCGGCCCCGTGGACGAACGGGACGTGGCCGTAGCGCGGCGGCTCGGCGCCGAGCGCGGTGAGGATCCGAACCTGCTTCGGCGTGTTGGGGACGTGGTCCTGGCCGCGGATGACGTGCGTGATGCCGTCGAGCCAGTCCTCGACGGGTGATGCAAAGTTGTACGTCGGCCGGCCGTCCGAGCGGAGGATGACGAGGTCTTCGATGGTCTCGTTCTCGACCTCGATCGGCCCCAGCACGAGGTCGTCCCAGGCGGTCGAGCCCTCGTCCGGCATCCGAAAGCGGACGGCGCCGTCGTCGACGTAGGCCGCGCCTTCGTCGACGAGGCGGTGCGCCTCCGACTGGCACCGCTCGATCCTGTCGAGCTGGAACGTCACGTCGCCGTCCCACTCGAGCCCGAGCCAGCGCAGCGAGCTCTGGATCTGCTCGGTCGCCTCGGCCACCTCGCGGCCCGTGTCGGTGTTTTCGATCCGCAGGAGGAACTCGCCGCCCTCGTGCCGCGCGAAGAGCCAGTTGAAGAGCGCCGTCCGCACGTTGCCGACGTGGAGGAAGCCCGTCGGGCTCGGCGCCATGCGAACGCGGACTGGCATGCGACTAGGTTATGCGGCGGGCGTGCTGTTCGGTGGCCACTGCGGGGGAGGCGTCAAGCGCGCTATCGAGCGCGCCGTCGAGATCGGCGCGGACGCCGTCCAGCTCTTCGCGCAGAGTCCGCGCGCGTGGCGCTTTCCCGACCACGATCCGGCGGATCTCGCGGCGTTTCGCGAGAGCCGGCAGGAGGCCGGCCTCGGCGGCGCCTTCGTCCACGCGCTCTACCTCCTGAACCTCGCGAGCGAGAACCCCGACTTCTACGAGAAGAGCACGACAACCCTTCGCCTGACGGCGGAGACGGCGAGGGCCATCGGTGCAGAAGGCGTCTGCTTCCATCCCGGCTCCCACCTCGGCGGGGGACTCGAGGGATCGCTGGACCGTGTCGCCGCCGCGCTCGAGCCCGCGCTCGGAGCGTGTTCCGGTGAGACGTGGCTGCTGATCGAGAACACCGCGGGCGCCGGCGGGACGATCGGCCGCTCGGTGGACGAGCTGGCCACGATCGTCGACAGGCTCGGCCGGCATCCACGGCTCGGGCTCTGCCTCGACTCGTGCCACCTGTATGCCTCGGGCTACGACGTGACCGACCGCGACGAGCTCGACCGCCTGCTCGACGAAGTCGACGCGAAGATCGGGCTCGGCCGCCTTCGCCTCCTCCACATCAACGACTCGAAGGCGCCGCTCGGCTCGAACCGCGACCGGCACGACGGCGTCCTCAACGGGCTGATGGGAGAGGGCCTCGGCGTCTTCATCGGCCATCCGCAGCTCCAGGGGCTGCCGGCGGTAATCGAGACGGGTGCAGCCGGCCGCGGCCCGGAGGCGTCCGACATCACCCTCCTGCGTGAGCTACACGCGCGCTCGTTATGAGCTGCTGACTACCGCGAGCACGCGGAACGCGGGCTCGCCGAGCGGCAGCTCAGAGAACTCGGGATTGACGCACCCGAGCGATCCCTGGCGGCGCTCGTAGCAGGAGGAGACCTCGGCGCGGCACATCGGTAGCGGCCGCCTCGTCGCCCGCACTGCCCCGAACCCCGCTCGCGTCCGCTCGGCGGCGAGCAACAGCGGAAGGTCGATCTCGCACTCGTACACCTTCTGCATGCAGCCGACGTATGTGTGGCCGAACTCCTCGTACGCGTAGACGAACGGGCACTCGCGCTCGAGACACGCGGCCGGGTACACGACCTTGTCGCAGTGGACGTCGCACCGCCTGCACTGGGTCTCGTCCTGCGGCCGAAGCGGGAGCGTCTCGGGCGCGCTGGCGAGTTGTCGCATGCCCGGATTGTGGCCATATGGAGTCGTCCGCCGCAAGACTTGACTTCCGCGCCACGTTCAGGCATAGAGGTGGGTTCCGTACCGCCAAAGCGCGCGCGGGCAGCCGGGTAGGGTTTCCGGCGTGGCACGCCGGATCCTCACGGCCGCGCTCGCGCTCGGCCCGCTCGTCATCCTCCTCCACTACACCATCGACCTCAGCGAGGAGGCCGAGTTCGCGCTCGCGGCACTCGCGCTCATCCCCCTCGCGTGGCTCATCGGCGAGGCCACGGAGCACGCCTCGCATCACACCGGCGCCGGCATCGGCGGCTTCCTCAACGCGACGTTCGGCAACGCCCCCGAGCTGATCATCGCGCTCATCGCCGTCCACGAAGGCCTGACCGAGGTCGTTCGCGGATCGCTGACCGGAAGCGTCGTCGGCAACCTCCTGCTCGTGCTGGGGTTCTCGCTCGCGCTCGGCGGAAAGGGCGACTTCGACCGTCCGTCGACCTACACGTCGCTCGCGCTTGTGGCCCTGGTCGTGGTCGTGTTCCTCATCCCGTCGATCCCCGGCTGGGAGGGTGATCCCGATCGGCACTCGCTGGCGGTCGTCTCGCTGATCGTCTCGATCGTGCTGCTCGCCGTCTACGTCGCCGTGACCTGGGTCGCGCTGCGGCGTCACCGCGAGCTGCACGTGTCCGACGAGGCAGCAGCGATGGCCGCGTGGTCGTTTCGCTTCTCGCTGCTCGTGCTCAGCGCGGCGACGCTCATCACGGCTTTCGTCGCGGAGATCCTCGTAGGCTCGCTCGAGGTGTTCGCCGAGACGTTCGGCGTGAGCGAGTTCTTCGTCGCCGCCGTCATTGTCGCCATCGTCGGCAACGCCGCGGAGCATGGCGGCGCAGTCGTCATCGCCCGTCGCGGCAACATCAAGCTCGCGGCCGAGATCGCCCTGGCCTCGAGCGCACAGGTCGCCGTCTTCCTCATTCCGGCCGTCGCGATCATCTCGTGGGCGATCGAGCCGCTCTCCCTCGCCTTCCGCCCCGTGGAGCTCGGCGTGCTCGCTGCGGCGACCGCGATCACCGCGATCCTCCTTCGCGACGGGAGGTCGACGAGCACGAAGGGCATCGTGCTCATCGGCGCCTACCTGCTGGCGGCGCTCGCCTTTCTCCTCGTCGGCGACCGCAACGTCTAGGCCACGCGGACTGCAAGGGCGCGCGGAATCGCAACCACCGCGGCGTCGATGTCGTCGTCCTCCACTCCGAGGTAGGTCGCGAGCCGGAGGACCCCGGGCCGGAGCCATCCGACGAGCACGTCTTCCGCTGCGATGCGCTCGGTTGCCTCCTCCGTCGTGAGCCCCAGAGGCTCGACTTCGAGCCCGACGAAGTTCGTCTCCACGGTCGCCGGGTCGACAGGCAAGCCTGCCTCCGCCAAGCCCTCGGCGAGCCGTCGCGCACGGGCGTGATCGTCGGCGATCCTGTCGACGTGGTGGTCGAGGGCGAAGAGCGCGGCGGCGGCGACTATCCCCGCCTGTCGCATCGCTCCTCCGAATAGGAACTTCCCGCGCCACGCCTTGCCCATGGTCTCCCTCGGGCCGGCGAGGATCGCGCCGAGCGGGCAGCCGAGGCCCTTCGAGAAGCAGAGGGTCACGGTATCGCCGATCGCACCGTATTCGGCGGCCGCGACGCCGCTCGCGACGGCCGCGTTGAGCAGTCTCGCGCCATCCAGATGAACCGCGAGCCCGAGCTCGCGCGCCGTCTCCGCCGCAGCCGCCAGCTCGTCGAGCGGCCACACGCGACCGCCGGCGCTGCGATGAGTCTGCTCGAGCACGACGATGCTCGGCGGCTGGAAGTCGTCCGAGATCCGAACGACCTCGCGCAGCTGATCGGGCGTGATCCGGCCGCGATCACCCGGTAGCGGATGTGCGATGAGACCGGAGTGGACGGCGGGACCTCCGGCTTCGAACACGAGCACGTGCGTCCGCTCCTCGGCGATCAACTCGCCGCCCCGTTGTGCCTGGCAGAAGAGCGCGATCTGGTTCGCCATGGTCGCCGTCGGAAGGAAGAGCGCCTCCTCCTGGCCGAGCAAATCCGCCGCGCGGCGCTGGAGCTCGTTGACCGTCGGGTCCTCGCGGAGCTGCTCGTCCCCCACGTCGGCCGCCGCCATCGCAGCGCGCATCTCGGGAGTGGGATTCGTGGCGGTGTCGGAGCGGAGATCGATCACGGGGCTATTCTCGCAGCGCATGGACATCAACCTGCTCGAGGAGACGCTCGCTGCGCGCGGGGAGCCCGCGTACCGCGCTCATCAGGTCTGGCAGTGGGCCGCGCGAGGCGCGTCCGGGTACGGCGCGATGACGAACGTGCCCGCCGCGTTGCGGGACGCGCTCGAAGATGACGTGCCGTTCTCGACGCTCGAGATCCAGACCGAGGCGCGCTCGCGTGACGGCACCATGAAGACGCTCTTCTCGACGCACGACGGCCATCCGGTCGAGGCGGTCCTCATGAAATACCGCGACGGCAGGCGGTCGCTCTGTCTTTCGTCACAGTCCGGCTGCCCGCTCACGTGCACGTTCTGTGCCACGGGACAGATGCGGTTCCGGCGAAACCTCACAGCGTCCGAGATCCTCGACCAGGCGCTTCACTTCCGGCGGTCGGGGCCGCTCTCCCATGCCGTCTTCATGGGCATGGGCGAGCCCATGCTCAATCTCGACCACGTCCTCGGCGCGGCCGCGAGGCTGCCCGACCTCGGCGTCACCCATCGCCGAACGACGATCTCGACGGTCGGCTGGCTGCCCGGTCTCCGGCGGTTCGTGGAGGGCGTCTCCCAGCCCATCAGGCTCGCGCTGTCGCTGCACGCGCCCGACGACGCGCTGCGCTCGCAGCTGATGCCCGTGAACGACCGATACCCGCTCGCGGACGTGCTCGCCGAGTGCCGGCGCTACGCGACGCTGCGCCGGCGGAAGGTCTTCGTCGAGTACGTCATGCTCGCCGGCGTCAACGACCGCGTCGAGCAGGCACGTCAGCTCGCGGCGCTGCTGGACCAGCGCTTGTTCAAGGTCAACCTCATCCCGTACAACCCGACTGGCGCGTTTACCGGCTCGTCGCGGAAGGCGATCGACGCCTTCAAGGACGTCCTCGACCGCGCCGGGCTGCCCGCAACCGTACGGCTCACGCGCGGCCGCGACATCGACGCCGCCTGCGGCCAGCTGGCGGCAAGGAACGCCGCGTGACGTCAGCCGCGAAGGAGGTTCCGGAGCAAGAAGCCGATGTTCGCGGGCCGCTCGGCGAGGCGGCGCATGAGGTACCGGTACCAGTCGGGGCCGTACGGCGTCGCGACGAGTACCGGGTACCCGCGGCGGACGAGGGAGAGCTGGAGCTGCGGGCGGACACCGTAGAGCATCTGGAACTGGAACCGCTCGCCCGGGATCCGCTCGCGCGCGACGAACGCGATCGCGTGCTCGATCATCCGCTCGTCATGCGTCGCAATGCCGACGAACCCGGCCCGGCGTAGCGCGAGCTCGAGCAGGCGCACGTACGCAGCGTCGACGTCCTCCTTCTCCGGGTACGCGACGTCGGCGGGCTCGAGATAGGCGCCCTTGCAGACACGGACATTCGGCTCGAGCTCGAGCAGGCTCTCGAGATCGGCCTCGGAGCGATAGAGGTATGCCTGCAGCACGATGCCGACGTTCGCCGTCCCGCTCTCACGGAGGCGGCGGTAGACGGCCAGCGTCGGATCGACGTAACGCGACTCCTCCATGTCCATGCGCACGAAGTTGCCGTGCCTCGCCGCATGCGCTGTGAGACGCGCAAGGTTCTCGAAGGTCAGCTCGCTGTCGAGCGCGAGGCCGAGATGGGTCGGCTTGATCGCAAGGTTCGTGCGCAGCCCCGCATGCGCGATGCCGTCGAGCACGCGCTCGTACTCCTCGACGACCTCCTGTGTCTCGCCAGGCGCCCGCACGCCCTCGCCGAGCAGGGTCGTGTTCGTGAGCAGCCCGCGCTCGTTGAGCTGCCCGAGGACCGGCACAGCCTCCTCGAACGTCTCGCCGGCCACGAAGCGACGCGCGCCGAAGCGCATCCCGTGCCGGCGGACGAAGCCGCGGATCGCCTCGCTCTCGGAGGCGGCGAGGATCACCCATCGCGAGAACGCGTGGACCGCGTCCGCGAGCACGTCAGGCGCTCGCGGCAGGCGCCTCGACGCGCTCCTCGAAGCCGTGCTTCACGACGAGCTCCTTCACGGCCTTCACCTCGTCGAGGCGGCCGACGGGCTGTGCGTGCGGCGCGGCTCGGAGCAGCTCGGGGTCGTCGCGAGCCTCGGCTGCGATCGCACGCATGGCCTCGGCGAACTCGTCGAGCGTTTCCTTCGCCTCGGTCTCCGTCGGCTCGATCATCAGCGCCTCCGGCACGACGAGCGGGAAGTAGATCGTCGGCGGATGGAACCCGTAGTCCATGAGCCGCTTCGCGACGTCGAGCGCGGTGATGCCGTGCTCGCGCTTCAGCGTCCGCGCGGAGATCACGAACTCGTGCATGCAGAGGCGGTCGTACGGAAGGTCGTACGAGTCGCGCAGCAGCGCAAGCAGGTAGTTCGCGTTGAGCACCGCCACCTCGGACATCTCCTTGAGCGCCGGCCCGTACGCGCGGATGAACGCGTACGACCGGACGAAGACGCCGAACGGACCGGCGAAGCCCCGTACCTTGCCGATCGTC
>JBKJWA010000003.1:0-3827 GCA_046716705.1 Gaiellaceae bacterium | reverse complement strand
GCTCGACGCTGTACGGCCGGCAGACGATGGGCGGCCGCGTGCCGACCTTCATGTTCACCCTCGACGGCATCGCACCCGACGAGGTTGGAAGGCGCCTGGGCGAACAGGGCATCGCCGTCTGGCCGGGGAACTACTACGCGCTCGAGGTCTTGCGCAGCCTCGGGCTCGACGAGTCCGGCGGCGCGGTGCGCGCGGGCTTCGTTCACTACAACACCCACGCGGAGGTCGACCGGCTGCTGGAGGCGCTCGCCGCTCTGTGAGCGCCGTCCCCGACCCGGTCGAGTTGCTGCGCGACCTCCTTCGCTTCGACACGACGAACCCGCCGGGAGCTGAGCGTGCCTGCGTCGAGCACGTCCGCGGGTTGCTGTCGGCCGCCGGTGTGGAGAGCGAGCTCTACGCGCGCGAACCCGAGCGGCCGAACCTCGTCGCGCGGCTCCCTGGGAAGAACGGCGGCGCGCCGCTCCTCCTTTACGGTCACGTGGACGTCGTGCCCACGGCAGGCCAGCGATGGACCCATCCACCGTTCTCGGCCGAAATCGTCGACGGCGTCGTCTGGGGTCGTGGAGCCCTCGACATGAAGTCGGGCGTGGCGATGATGATCACGGCGTTCCTGCGGGCGAAGCGGGAGAGCGCTGTACCGCCAGGCGGGCTCGTGCTTGCCGTGCTCTCGGACGAAGAAGCGGGCGGCGACTTCGGCGCGAAGTTCCTCGCACGCGAGCATCCCGACGCGCTCGGCGGCATCCGCCATGCGCTCGGAGAGGTCGGCGGCGTCTCCGTCTACATCGGCGGCCGCCGCTTCTACCCGATCCAGGTGGCCGAAAAGCGGATGTGCCATGTCAAGGCGACCGTGCGCGGGCCTGGCGGCCATGCCGCGCGGCCGTTCAGCGGGGGTGCGATGGCCCGGCTCGGGTCGATGCTGCGGGCGCTCGACCGCAAGCGCACGCCGCCGCACATCACGCCCGTGGCACGTGCGATGGTAGAGGCGATCGCCGACGCACTTCCTCGCGCCAAGGCAGGGGTGCTTCGCGCATTGCTCAACCCGCGCACTCACGCCGCCGCGCTGCGGCTGATCGGCGAGCAGGGCCGGCCGCTCGAAGGCGCCCTTCGGAACACCGTCAACGCGACGATCGTGCGTGGCGGCTCCGCGATGAACGTCATCCCGTCGGAGATCGAGGTGGAGCTGGATGGACGCCTGCTTCCCGGCTTCGGGCCGGACGACCTGCTCGGCGAGCTGCGGGACATCGTCGGCAAGGACGTCGAGCTCGAGGTGCTGCGCCACGACGAGGGCCCGGCGGACGCCGACATGTCGTTCTTCGGCGAACTGGCCGGCGTCGTGCGTGAGCTCGACCCGGACGGCACTCCGATCCCGATGCTGCTGCCCGCCGTCACCGATGCGCGCCACCTCTCGCCTCTGGGCATCCAGACCTACGGCTTCATGCCCATGAAGCTTCCGGAAGAGTTCCCCCTGGCGACGCTGGCGCACGCGGCCGACGAGAGGATCCCCGTCGATGCGCCCCGCTTCGGCGCGGAGGCGATCTTCCGTGCCGTCCAGCGCTACCCGGGATGAGAGCCCTCGTCCTCGGCGGGACGCGGTTCCTGGGCCGAGCGCTCGTGGACGCCCTGCTCGCCGCGGGTCACGAGCCGACGCTCTTCAACCGCGGGTTGACGCAGCCTGAGCTCTTTCCGGAGGTCGAGAAGCTGCGCGGCGACCGCTCCTCTGACCTGTCCGCGCTCGAGGGCCGCGAGTGGGACGCCGTGCTCGACGTCGCCGCGTACTTTCCGCACGAGGTCCGTCGCTCGAGCGAGGCGCTACGCGGGCACGCCGGCCGCTACGTCTTCGTCTCCAGTGTCTCTGTGTACGCCGACCACAGCGTCCCGCAGAACGAGCAAGCGGCCGTCGCCGAGCTTGTACCGGGCGACGAGGAAGACGACGGACCCGAGACGTACGGCGCCCGGAAAGCCGCGTGCGAGCGGATCGTCGTAGAGGCGTTCGGCGACGCCGCGCTTGTCGTGCGCCCGGGCCTGATCGTCGGGCCGCACGACCCCACGGGCCGCTTCACGTACTGGCCGCACCGTGTCGCGCGCGGCGGGGACGTGCTCGCCCCCGCGTCCCCCGAGTACGCGGTGCAGTTCATCGACGTTCGCGATCTCGCGGAGTGGATGGTGAGAGCTGCGACCAGCAGTCTCGGCGGCACGTTCAACGCAACCGGCCAGACGATGCCGCTCGGCGACCTCCTCGCCGAGTGCATTCGCGTCACCGAAAGCGATGCGCGGCTCGTGTGGGTGCCGAGCGACCGCCTGCTCGAGGCCGGGGCGGAGGAATGGATGGGCGTCCCCCTTTGGATCGTCTCGCCCGGATGGGAGGCGGTGAATCGGGTGCCCGTCACCAAGGCCGTGGCAGCCGGCCTGACGTTCCGGCCCCTCGCAGACACGATCCGCGGCGCGCTCGAAGAGGCGGACCCGGTCGACGGCGTCGGCCTCACGCCCGAGCGCGAGCGCGAGCTGCTGGCTACTTCGGGATAGAGCCCGGCGCGAGCTCGGCGGCCTTCGCGTACCTCGGGTTGTCGCGCCGGATGCGGTCGGGATCGACCCCGCGGTGCTCGGCGAGGTCGACGGTGAGCCTCTGGAAGGGGACGATGTCGACGACGGGGTGCCGGGTCGGAACGAGCGTCACCTCCGCGCCGATCGCCTTGAGCGCCGCGGCGGCCTGACGGCCGCGCTCGGCCGCCCGTCCCTCGCCCTCCAGCACGAACGCGCGCACGGTCTCGTCCACCGCCGCGAGATAGCCGTGCAGGAGTTGCTCCGTCTCATGTGCCTCCGCGGCGACGTGGGCGCCCTCGCGAAGCTTCAGCACCACCTCCTGCGCGGTCGGCCAGTCCCGGCCTGCCCCTGCGACGAGCCAGCGCTCGTGGTCCGAGACCGGGAGCGGCGGCGCTGCGAGCGCCTCTCCAACCGCGCCGGGCAGCCACGCGACGTCCTCGCCGTTCAGCGACGCGATCGCGGCGACCGCCGCCGTGTAGCTCGCAGTGTGGCACCAGCTCTCCTCGATCGCCGGCGTGCAGACGACGATCTCGTCGCACACCTCGGCGAGCGGGCTCTCGGACTTGCCCGTGATCAGCCACGTCTCCCCCGGCCAGGCCTGCGCCGCCTCGAGCGTGAGCGCCGTCCCGCCTTCGTGGCTCACGCACACGAGGACGTCGGCCTCGCGTTCCGTCCGTGACACGAGCTCGAGCGCCTGCACCGCCTCGCCACCCGTCTGCGCCGCGTGGAAGGACGTGCCGCAGCCGGTGAAGAGCAGCCTTTCGGCCGGGAAGCGGCGATCGGTCGGCACCGCGCGCAGCCACTCGGGCTGGGCCGCGATCGCCGCGCGCGTTTGCTCGCCGTTCGCCATGGCGCTGTCTATACCATCGGGCGCCGATGAGCGCCTTCGAGCGACACGTCCTCCCCAACGGGCTTCGCATCCTCACGGCGCCGATGCCACAGGCGCAATCGGTCTCGTGCTTCGTGATGCTCGCCGCAGGCTCGCGCTACGAGACGGCAGAGTCGAACGGCATCGCGCACTTCGCCGAGCACATGTTCTTCAAGGGGACGGAGCGCCGCCCGACCGCGCGCGACATCTCTACCGAGATCGACTCGATCGGCGGCGAGTTCAACGCGTTCACGGGGAAGGAGATCACGGGCTACTACGTCCGCTGCGCGGGCGAGAGCCGCGACGTCGCCCTCGACGTCCTCGTCGACATGCTGCGCAACTCGCGGTTCGACGCGGAGGAGATCGAACGCGAGAAGGGCGTCATCGGCGAGGAGATGAACATGTACTTCGACACGCC
>JBKJWA010000002.1:0-2957 GCA_046716705.1 Gaiellaceae bacterium | reverse complement strand
CCGCTCGGCCGCGCGCCCTGAGAGACGAGCGGGCAGCGCAGGATCGAGCTCGAGCGTGAGGCGGAGCAAGCGTCCGCGCGCTGCACCGGACGCGGAGCCCGCCGCCCGCGCAACCCGGCGAGCCGCGGATCGCACGACGGCGACGGTCCCCGCCTCCCCGTGGATCCGCCGGAAGGCGCCGAGGAGATCGAGGTACGCGCCCGCGGCCTCCTCGAGTCGATCGTCCGCGAGGTTCTCCCCCGCTCCCAGAAGCCACGCGAGCTCCACTTCTTCCGCTCCGAGGTCGGGTGCCACGTCGGCGATCCCGCGCGTCGCCACCTCGCGCTGGAAGTCGCGCTGGAGCCCGCGCCGCCGTTGTGTCGCCTGGCCGGCGTGCACACGGTAGAGGACGAGCGGCTCGGCGATGTTGGCTCCGTCGGTTGCCTCGAGCAGCTTCGCCCAGAGCGCGTAGTCCTCGCTCTCCTCGTAGCGCTCGTCGTAGCGGAGCCCGAGCCGGTCGACGAGCGCTCGGTCGAACAGCACGGTCGGGTGGTAGAAGGGGGAGCTGAAGAGCGCATGCCAGCGCACCGAGACCGGATCGAGGGGCATCTCGTGCAGTGCGCCGGGCCGGCCTGCGTCGTCCACGTCCAGCACCGCGCTGCCCACGATGCCGACGCCACCGGCAAGAAGGCGCTCGACCTGACGCTCGAGCCGCTCGGGAAGCGCGACGTCGTCGGCGTCCAAGCGGGCCACGAAGCGCCCGCGCGCTCGCTCCAGCCCGAGGTTGAGCGAGGCGGCCAGCCCACGCCTCCGCTCGTTCCGAAGCACGGCGAGCCGCGGGTGGCGAACGCTCGCGAGCGCCTGCGGCGTGCCGTCGTTCGAGCCGTCGTCGACGACAATCAACTCGACATCGCGAAGCGTCTGCCCGAGCACGCTCTCCACTGCCCCGAGGACGAATCGCTCGGCGTCGTGAGCGGCCAGGACGACCGAAACGAGCGGCCGATCCGGCATCACGTCAGGGGGCCGGGCACGGGGCCGAACGATAGCCTCTCCGCGATGGCAGAGCCGAGGCTGCCCACATTCGACCTCGTTCTCGCAACGGTCGATCGTGTGGACGAGCCCCGACGGCTGCTCCAGTCGCTCGAGCGGCAGACGCACCGAGCGTCTCGCCTCCTCGTCGTCGATCAGAACGACGACGATCGGCTCGCCCCCGTCCTCGAGGCCCATCCCGGGATCGAGATCGTCCGGCTTCGCGCGGAACGCGGCCTCTCGCGCGCGCGGAATGCCGCCCTGGCCCACCTCACCGCCGACGTCATCGCCTTCCCTGACGACGACTGCACGTACGCCGGCGATCTACTCGCGCGGGTCGGCGCACGCCTCGCGCACGAGCCGAGCCTCGATGGCCTCACGGGCCGGGGGGTGGACGCAGGAGGCGGCTCCTCTCCCTCGTGGGAGCGGGACGGCGCCGTCCTCACCACGACGAACCTCTGGAACCGGGCCGTTTCCTACACGATCTTCCTGCGCCGTGCAGTCGTCGATCTCGTCGGTCCGTTCGACGAGGAGCTCGGTCTCGGTGCCGTGACGGCCTGGCCATCAGGCGAGGAGATCGAGTACCTCCTGCGCGCCGTCCGGGCAGGTGCCCGAATCGAGTACGACCCCAGCTTGACCGTGAGACACGACGAGAAGCCTCTTGCCGGCGAGCGACTGCGTGCAACCGGCGAGCGTGACGGCGGAAGTGTCGGGTACATCCTCCGGAAGCACCGCTATCCGGCCGCCACGGTCGCGCGCATGCTCGTGCGGCCGGCCGGTGGAGCAGCGATCTCGCTGCTCCGTGGCGACGTCGACCGCGCCCGCTTCCACGCCGCCACCCTCCGCGGCCGAGTCGCCGGCTATGTCCGAGCCCGTGCGACCAGGGCTGCGAACAGCTCTGCGTGACGCTCGAGCCAGGGCCCGAGCGCGAATCGCTCCACGGCGCGGCGGCGGGCGGCGTCGCGGTACCGGTCGAGATCGGCTAGCACGCCATCGACCGCACCAGCGAGCGCCTCCGCCGAGGGGGGCTCGTCGCGCTCCCAGGAGTCGGGGTGTGGAACGCCGATCCCGGCCTCGTCGCCGACCAGCTCGACGACTCCGCCGCTGCCGGGGTAGACGACCGGGAGCCCGCACGCCATGGCCTCGATGACGAGGCTGGGGCACGGATCGTTCACCTTCGTGTGCAGGAGCAGGTGGGCGCGGCGGAAGAGGCCGGGGGCGTCGCGCTGGGCGTACTCGCCGACGAGGTCCACGTGCCCGCGCAGGCCGAGCTCCTCGACCAGAGGCTCGGCGGGCCCCACGAGCCGACCGGTGACGAGCAGCCGCGCATCGGGACGGTCGGGGAGCAGCGCCGCCAGCGTTCGCAGGCCGAGCTCGAGCCGGTATGCCTGCGTCTGGTCACCGCCGAGGACGAGCACCGGGCCGCCTGCGGGAGGCCGCCCCGCCGGCGTGAAAGCCTCGATGTCCACCGCGTTCGGGAGCACCTCCCAGCTCCCGCGCGGCTCGCCGAGAAAGAGGTCGGCGGAGCGCTTGCAGAAGTCGCTCTGGTAGAGAACGTGGTCGGCGGCCAGAAGCGCGCGCCGCAGCGGCCGGTTTACCTCCTCGACACGATCCCCCGCCCAGCCCGGGTAGCCAACCCCATTCTGGTTGACCACGATCGGCGCGCGGCGGCGCCTCGCGAGCCAGAGGAGAGGGCCCAGGTCGCGCGGCAGCCATGTCGAGCCGAGGTAGAGCAGCGTGAAGTCGGTGGCGCTGTTCGGGAAGCCTTCGGCGAGGCGCTGGAACTTCGCGGTGCCGCCGGCAACCCGTTCCCCCGGGGCCGGCACGCGGTCGTGCCCGTAGAAGACGCGTATGCCCGGGGACGGCCGCCCTGCCGCGAGCAGCCGCGCCCAGCGCGTGCCCGCCCGCAGCCAGCGCCCGCGCCGCCCCGCAGGCCAGAGTCGCCGGCT
>JBKJWA010000001.1:0-5072 GCA_046716705.1 Gaiellaceae bacterium | reverse complement strand
TCCGCTTGCGGCGGTCACCGAAGCCCGGCGCCTTGACGGCGACGGCGGTGAACGTGCCGCGGAGCTTGTTGACGACGATCGTCGCGAGCGACTCGCCCTCGACGTCCTCGGCCACGATCAGCAGCGGGCGGCCGGCCTGGATGACCTGCTCCAGCACGGGCAGGAGATCCTTCACGGCGCCGACCTTCTGGTTCGCGATGAGGATGTACGGGTCCTCGAGCACGGCTTCCATGCGCTCGGGGTCGGTGATCATGTACGGCGACAGGTAGCCCTTGTCGAACTGCATTCCCTCGGTGAACTCGAGCTCGAGGCCGAACGTCTGCCCCTCCTCGACGTTCACGACGCCGTCCTTGCCGACCTTCTCGATCGCGTCCGCGATCACGTCGCCGATCTCGCGCTCGCGCGAGACGACGGTGCCGACCCGGGCGATGTCCTCCTTGCCCGAGACCTCCTTCGAGTTCTTCTTGAGCTCCTCGACGACTGCCTCGACGGCCTTCTCGATGCCGCGCTTGAGACCCATCGGGTTCGCACCGGCGGCAACATTCTTCAGGCCCTCGCGGACGATGGCCTGTGCAAGCACCGTTGCCGTCGTCGTGCCGTCTCCTGCGACGTCGTCCGTCGAGGTCGCTGCCTCGCGGATCAGCTGCGCGCCCTGGTTCTCGAAGACGTCCTCGACGTCGATCTCACGTGCGATCGTGACGCCGTCGTTCGTGATCGTGGGCGCGCCGAACTTCTTGTCCAGCACGACGTAACGACCCTTGGGGCCGAGCGTCACCTTGACCGCGTCGGCGAGGATGTTCACACCGCGCTCGAGAGCGCGCCGCGCATCCTCGTTGAACTTCAGCTCCTTGTGAGCCATATCTCTCCTCTACCTCCTCTTAAGCCTTCGCCCCGGCCAGCTCGCGCTTGCCCTTGGCCTTGGCCTTCTCGGCCACGACCTTGGCGAGCACGTCCGACTCGCGAAGGATCAGGTACTCGTCGGCGCCGACCTTGACCTCGGTGCCGCCGTACTTCGAGTAGATGATCTCGTCACCGACCTCGACATCCATGGGGATGTACTCCCCGTCCTCGTCACGGCCACCCGGGCCGACCGCCATGACGCGGCCGCGCTGGGGCTTCTCCACCGCCGTGTCGGGCAGGACGATCCCGCTCGCCGTCGTCGCCTCTTCCTCGAGGGCCTCGACGATGAGCCTGTCTCCAAGCGGCTGCAGATCCATCCGCACTCCTCCTTGTTACTGACTTTGTGACACTTGCTGGCACTCCTACAACGAGAGTGCCGATCCATTCTACAAGGGATCAGCAGGTCAGCGCAAGAAATCTCCTACACCTTGTAACAATGCCGCTGTGCGACGGGAGTTTTCGGCAGGCGGCGTGCTCGTGCGGCGCCTCCGCGGGCGATGGTGGCTCGCCGCCATCCGGCCTACCGGAAAACCGGACGGTGTCTGGGCGTTGCCCAAGGGGTTGATCGACGCCGGTGAGCCGCCCGAGGAGACAGCGCTGCGCGAGGTGGCCGAGGAGACCGGCGCCACGGGGCGGCTTGTCGCGAAGCTCGGTGACGTTCGCTACACGTACACGTGGCAGGGCGAGCGCGTGTTCAAGGTCGTGAGCTTCTACCTCCTGCGCTACGGGCGCGGGCGGCTTGGGAACCTCGCGACCCCGTACGCGCACGAGGTGGCCGATGTCCGCTGGCTGCCGCTCGACGACGCACCGAAGCTGCTCGCGTACGGGGGCGAACGCGAGATGGCCGCACGCGCGCTCGCTGCGCTCGAGACCGACGCTTTATGATCGCCCGAGCCGTGTACGCCCTCAACTTCTACTCGCCGATCGTCGCCGACCAGCTGCGCTCTGGACGGAAGACGGCCACCATCCGGCTCGGCGACAAGTCGAAGAAGTACAAGAAGGGGATGATCGTCCAGATCCTCTGCGGGTCGCGCTACAGCCCGCGCGAGCGGGTGTTCGACGCGGTCATCGACAAGGTCGACGTCAAACGGCTCGGCGAGCTGTCGCCGAACGAGGTCGAGCACGACAACCCGGAGCTCCGCTCGACCGAAGACATGGCCGGGTTTCTCACCCGGCTCTACAACCGCGACGTCACCGTCGACGACGTCGTCACGCTGATCCGCTTCTCCGAGATTCGCTCGTAGCGACCACGTTGCAGTCGCGTTACACACTGCCTACACTGGATGTGTAACCATGACGAGAATGAGACGGATCCAAGTCGTGATCGGCCCCGAGCTCGACGACCGCCTCGAGCGTGAGGCGGCTGCCCGCGGAATCTCGAAAAGCGCGCTCGTGCGCGAGTCCGTCGAGCGTGAGCTCGGAACCGAGCCCTTCGACAACGGGCTCACACGCCTAACCGGTCTCTGCGAGGGACGCCCCGACGACTCGGCATCGATCGACGAGGTCGTCTACGAGTGGGGCTTCCCGAAGTAGGTGCCGCTGCTCTACGTCGACTCGTCGTTCTGGATCGCTCAGCGGATGGAACGGGATCGTCGCTTCGAAGACGCGCGCAGCCTGGCGGCGCAGCACGCCGCGTCCGCGGTCGCGACGTCCAATCTCGTGGTCGGGGAGACGTGGAGCTTTCTCCGTCGGCGGGAAGGACACGCCGTTGCGGTGCGGTGGCTCGACGGCCTGCTAGGAGAGACCCGAGCAATTGTCGAACGCGTCACCGCGGAGGTGGAGGACGAGGCGTGGAAGTGGCTTCGCGTCCACGACGAGCGGCCTTACTCCTTCGTTGACGCGACGAGCTTCGCGCTCATGCGCCGGCTCGGAATACGCGAGGCGCTCGCCTTCGACGGAGACTTCGCGGCCGCCGGCTTCACGGAGCTTCAGCCGTAGACTCGGCCCGTGGCCGAGGCATTCTTCTGGGGGCTCCTGGCAGGCTCGTCCCTCGTCATCGGTGGGCTCGTCGCGCTGACGGGCCGTGTAGGCAACCGCCTCCTCGGCCTGATCATGGCGTTCGGCGCCGGCGTGCTCATCAGCGCCGTCGCCTACGAGCTCGTGCAGGAGGCGTTCACGACCTCGGAGTCCGGAACGGCCGTCACGCTCGGGCTGTTCGCAGGCGCCGCCGTGTTCTTCCTCGGGGATGCAGCCATCGACCGTTTCGGCGGCGCGGGGCGCAAGAGCACGGGCGGCGCCCAGGCGTCGGGCTCCGCCTACGCAATCGTCCTCGGAATCGTGCTGGACGGCATTCCCGAGTCGATGGTCATCGGCCTCGGACTGCTCGAGGGTGCTGGGGTGAGCGCCGCCATCATCGCCGCGGTTTTTCTCGCCAACCTGCCCGAGGCGATCGCCGCCACGAGTGGGCTCCTCACCGCCGGGTGGCGGCGGGGAAAGATTCTCGGCCTCTGGACGCTCGTGATGCTCGTCACGGCGCTCGCGTCGCTCGCCGGGTACGCACTCTTTGACGCCGCCTCCGATGAGGCCGTTGCGTTCGTGCTCGCCTTCGCGGGAGGCGCGGTGCTGACGATGCTCGCGGACACGATGATGCCGGAGGCGTTCGAGCACGGCGGCAAGCTCATCGGGCTCGCGACGACGCTGGGCTTCGCCGTCGCCTTCGCCATCACGGCCCTCGAATAGCGGCCCACGTTGGGCTCAGGATCCTCGACGTGGTCTTCGCTCTCCCGTCCCTGTCGCCTCGGCGACGCCAGGCCGGCCATCGCCGTCAGATGTCCTGGCCCGGATGTCCTTGAGGTCGTCGGGGGAACATCACTAACCCGTCACCGCCAGCGGGGATGTCGCTCCAGGAGGTCGAGCGCCGCCTCGGAACCGACTTGCGGCCCGAGCGGTTCGGAATGTGCACGATGGCGTTCTTCGGCTCAGGCGCAGTCGAGGACCACGGGATCTTCTGGAAGGGCAGGCTTGGCTCGCTGTGGTTCGAGCGCGGCGCGCGCGCCGCTCGCGGGGGCATCCGCATCTGCTCGCGGCTCAGCGAGCTTCGGCGGGCGTACGAGCTCGTGAGCATACGGGGGGACTATTACCTCCCGCCGACACGCAACGTCTTCGTCCGGCGGGAGCGCCCACCGCATTGGCGTCTACGCGTCGACGTCTCGCCGGCGGGCCGCGTGACCCGGATTGCGTTCGGGAACTGAACCGTCTCTCTTGTCGAGGGTTGCGCCTGCTCACGAAACGCTGCGGGAGCTTGATCCGCCCTCAGACGAATCGACACCGTCAGGCCGCCGTAGCGCGCACGTCTAGAACACGAGTACGCCGCCGATTCGCCGCGGTACTTGAGCCGTCCGCGGGGTTGTAGCAAGCTTCTCCGGTGCGAGACCATGCGACGGGCGCCGCAAGCTCGTCCTGACCAAGGAGGGAACGGTGCTCAAGGAGTTCAGGGAATTCCTCTTTCGGGGGAACATCATCGAACTCGCGGTGGCCTTCGTCTTGGGCGTCGCGTTCGCGGCGGTCGTCAACTCTCTCGTGAACAATCTCGTCATGCCCGTGATCGCGATGTTCATCGGCAAGCCGGACTTCAGCAACCTCACATTCACGATCAACGACGCCGTCTTCCGCTATGGCGCGTTCATCACCGACGTAATCGCCTTCGCCGCGATCGCCGCTGCCGTGTTCTTCTTCATCGTCAGGCCCGTGCAGATGATGATCGCTCGGCGGGGGCCGGCCGAAGAGATCTCCGACGAGGAGCGCCGCCACCAGGAACTGCTCGCAGCGCTGAAAGCCCGCTAGCTGGCTGCGTCGTTCTCGTTTTGCCGAGGCCCGCCTTCACCCGCGGGCCTCGGTTTACGGGCGTGTCTAACGGAGCCCGCGCAGGCGGAAGGCGAGCACGAAGTCCGTGATGCCCTTGCTCAGGCACATGAAGCCGACGTAGACCACGAGGAGGATCACCTGCTCGCGGAAGTTGCCCGCCACCCAGAACGCGAGCCCGATCCCGACCAGGCCGACGACCAGCTGGATCCACCAGAGCTCGTTCACGCGCTTCAACGCGAAGGCGGAGATCACGTCGAGGATGCCCTTGAAGAGAAACCACCAGCCGATGATCGAGGCGAGGGCGAGGAACGTCCAGTCGGGGTTCGCGAGCGCGACGATGCCCGCGACGACGAAGATCACGCCGAGGA